>JAICKM010001033.1 GCA_025927935.1 Chloroflexia bacterium
GTCGAGGCCCCATTCGCGCGGGTTGGTGGGCGTGATGTGGCCGGCGACGCGCCAGTTTTGCGCCGCGCGCTCGGTGTGGTGGGCGCGGCGCGGGCGGGCGGCATCCGGTGTCTCGGCATCGTCCGTTTCGTCGCCGCGCACCTCGGCAGCCCAGGCTCTCATATCCGACCGGCTGGCGTCGCCCGACGTGGCATCGGGGACGAGCAACTCGGCGGGTTGCAGGCGGTCCAGTTCCTGCTGCACCAGCGTGGTCAATTCGGCGGCGCTACGGACTTCGGTGCCCTGGAACTCGCCCGTGGTGATGTCCACGTAGGCGATGCCCGCCCGGTCGCCTTCGAGGATGGTGGCGGCGAGGTAATTGTTGCGCCGCGAGTCGAGCAGCCCCGGCTCGGTCAGCGTGCCGGGCGTGACCACGCGCACGATCTGGCGGTCCACCAGGTCGCCGCGGGCGGCTTCGGTCGGCCCGTTCTGGCCCCAGTTAGCGGTCACGGTGGACTCGCGCTTGCCCAGGCGGATGCGGCGGCGCTCGGTCTCTTCGTCGGCGCGCGGCTGCTCCAACTGCTCGGCCACGGCCACCTTGTAGCCGGCGGCGGTCAGCTTGGCGATGTAGCTCTCGGCGCTGTGGTAGGGCACCCCGGCCATGGGGCGCTGCCCGCCCTTGGAGAAGTTGCGCTTGGTCAGCACCACGTCGCAGACGCGGGCCACGGTGGCCGCATCTTCGTCAAACGTCTCGTAAAAGTCACCCAGGCGGAAGAAAAGAATGGAGTCGGGGTGGTCCTTTTTCAGTTGATCTCGCAACCGCTTGTACTGGCGGTCCATGGGGGTTTCGGCCACGGCGGTCCTCGCATTTCCGTACTTTTGTTCTAAAACGGGTCCAGGCTTATTATACCACAATTGGGCCGCGGCAAGCATCCGGGCGAACTGTAAGCTTTGTGTGACCTTTTCGTGACACCGGCGAGCCGGATTCCGGTGTACAATAATAACAGGCCATAAGCGGCCCCAACCGTACCGATCATCCCGTGTTCAGGACTTAGCAGCATAGCCGGCCCCTGGCGATTGTAACACCCGGACCACTCCTGGCCCCTGTTTATTGGCACAGGCCACCCAGATGGGAGACGAACATGGCGCAGACCGTCAATCACGCCGTTGGATCGATTCTGAACGAAGTGTTCGCCTCGGAGCGCCCCTTGATCACCAGCGGGCAGATCGTCTCCCGATTACAGCGCGCGGGCGTGCCCGCCTCGCATGCCGGCGTGGTCCAGGCGCTCCGCAAATTCCAGGTCCAGGGCAGCGTGGTACTGGCCCAACCCCTCGGCAGCGACGAAGTGCGCGTCACCGCCGTGGACGACCTCTGGCAGCAGTGGAGCCATCCCCTTCCGGCGCCGCAACCCGCCGCCTGGAGCTAACGCCGTATCCCCGTGCAACCGAGTACCCTTTAACCGCAGCCCGGTAGGAAGTGTTCCTGCCGGGCCACAGTTTATTTTGAGAGCGCGACATTTGCCACCCCGCCGCTAGATTGACCCTTTGAACAGCGCGCGGCGGGTAGCCACCTCCACTGCTTTGCCGTATAGTACAGGCGTGCCCGGCGGGGCAGCCGGGATGCGAAGGAGGTAACCACTCATGACGATTGACCTGGCGCGCGCCCGGCGAGAGACGCCGGCTACCGATCACATTATGCACTTCAACAATGCCGGGGCGGGGCTGATGCCCCAACCGGTGCTCGACGCGGTGCTGGACCATCTGCGGGCGGAGGCGGCCATCGGCGGCTACGAGGCCGAGACGCAGGCAGCGGCGGTATTGGAGCATACCTACGACGCGGCAGCGGCGCTGCTCAACTGTACTCGCGACGAGATCGCCGTGGTCGAGAACGCGACGCGGGCCTGGGACATGGCATTCTATTCGGTGCCGCTCGGCCCCGGCGACCGCATCCTGA
>JAICKM010000227.1 GCA_025927935.1 Chloroflexia bacterium
ACCCGCGCGTGCGCCCCGCGCACATCGGCGACCGCGCCCAGCATCAGGTCGATGCGCTCGGCCAGCGGCACGGCAAACGGGTCGCGGGCCACCGGCGTCCGGTATTCGCCCTGATCAGCGGGCATGGCACTCAAATCAAGCGGCGTCCGGCGTTGCGTGGCGCTCGCCCGCGCGATAGCGACGGCTTCCGCAGCGGTGGCCCGCGCCGCCGCCAGGCTAAAATCGGCGGTCGAGGCAAAACCCCAGGCGCCGTTCATGGCGACCCGCACGCCCCACCCGCTGTCCACGTCGCTGGTCAGCCGCTCGACGGCGGTATCGCGGGCGGTCAGCGATTCGACCCGGTGATCCTCGGCGCGCGCCTCGGCATAGTCAGCGCCCAGGCGTTGCGCCTCGGCCAGCGCCGCCTGCAAACAATCTTCATGGCTCATCGGCACCCCTACCCTTCGCAGAATAGCGGCATTATACACAGCCGCACAAACCCGGTCAACCACGAGGTCACGAGCGACCAGTATTCACCGCGAAGTGTGGGGTGTCCGGTGGGACACTGGGGGCATGAAAGTCGGCTTGTCTAGGGAGCCCAGCGAAGAGTCTCGTCTTGGCCCCCAACGAGACGAGATTCTTCGCTGCGCTCAGAATGACAATCCCTCAGGGCTACCCGTCCTTCCCACTTTCAGGGGAGACGCGAAGGACGCGAAGATTCTTGTTATAAGTCTCGTTCTTCGCGTCCTTCGCGTCCTCGCGGTGATTATGAACGGGGCTACACCAGATCGACTACCGCCCGGATGTTGCCCTGCGCCGGCTGCTTGCGCACGCGCGCCCCGTGCGGCAGCAAGCGCACGGGCAGCCCGCCCTTGGGCACGGCCAGCGGCGCCGGGGCCAGGTCCACGCGGGCACGCGACGGCACCGCCACGCGGAACCGTTGCAAGATCATCGGCAGGACGATCTTCATCTCGGTCAGCGCGAAGGTCGCCCCCAGGCAACGGCGCGGCCCACCGCCGAACGGCAGGTACGCATAGGGGCTGGGATCGAGGGTCTCCCACCGCGCGGGCCGGAAACGCGCCGGTTCCGGGTAGAGGTCGGGGTTGCGCTGCGCGACCACCGGTGTCCACAGGATGCGCCGGCCCTCCGGCACCTCGTAGGGGCCGAGCTGCGTGGGCGCGGTGTTCACGCGCAGGAACCACAGGCCCGGCGGCAGCAGCCGCAGGCTTTCGTTGATCACTCGGTCGAGCAGCGGCAGGGCGTTCAGTTGCTCCAGCGTGGGCGGCGCGCCGTGCAGCGTGCCGTCGAGTTCGTCCAGCAGATCACGCAGCACCTGCGGATGCTGGTCCAGCAGGAACAGCGTCCAGGTCAGCGCGCTCGCCGTCGTCTCGTGCCCGGCGATGAACAGCGCCGTCGTCTGCCCGATCAGATCGTTGTCCGTCAGGCGGGTGCCGTCTTCGTCGTGCGCCTGGATGAGCATCGACAGCGCGTCGCCCCGGTCGCCACCTGCGGCCCGCCGTCGCGCGATCATGCCGCGGATCTCGCCCTCCAGCCGGTCGGACAGCGCCAGCATCCGATGGAACGGCGTGCCCGGCAGGTTGACCGGCGCCAGGAAGACCAGCGGCGACAGCGCCAGCCGCAGCCACTCCTGCATCAGCCCGCGCAACTGCTCGCCCTCGCGCGCCGGGTCCAGCCCCAGGATGGTCTGCATCGCCACCGACAGGGTCAGCCCCTTCATCTCGCGCAGCAAATCCACCTGCCCGCCCACCGGCCACCCGGCCAGCCGCCGCTCGGTCAGCGCGATCATCTCGTCATGCAGCCCGGCGATACGCTTTTTGTGGAAGGCGGGCATCAGCAGGCGGCGCTGCTGGGTATGCTTGGCCGCGTTCATCGTCGTGATGCCCGAAAAGAGCCGCGCCGCCCCCGAATCGGGCGGGATACGCATTCCCGCCGAGTTGGATTGCAGATCGCCGTTGAAAAAAAGCATCTGGTCGCTCAACACCTGGTGGTTCAACTCCGGCGAAAACACAAACACAAACTCATCGCCGCCGGGATCGAGGCTCACCACGTCCCCGTAAGTCCGGTGCAAGCGCTGCATGTAATTGATCGGGTCGCGCAGCAAGGGCAGCATATTCAGCCGCCACCCGGCTACCGGCAGCGTGCGCGGACCGGGGATGGCGGCAGCCGCCACCGTTGAAACTGTTGCCATAACAAGATTCTCCTCACCTGATCTACCGGCCCGCCCGCGACCCGGAGTCCGCGCGCCACCGGCATCCGGTAAACGGCGCTGAGAGGCGGGCGGTTTGTCCCTGGTGGCGTGACCACAATTGCAACCAACGTCAGCCGTCTCTCCCCCCCTTCCCGCGGCGGGAAGGGGGCCGGGGGGTTAGGTTGGTCCCCACGCCGGGATGCCCCCTTGACTCGGCGCCCGTTTGGCGTTATACTGCTGGTTGTGTCTATATGACCAGATTTATTTAACTGGTCATAAAATGGAGCAGCCAGATGGCGAAACAGATCCCGGTGGCGAACTCCGCGCCACCGGAAGCGGACAAACGCCAGGAGCGCGCCGGGCGCATACTGGACGCCGCCGCCGCGTTAATCCTGCGTTGGGGCTATAACAAGACCACCATCGACGATATCGCCCGGCAGGCCGGTGTCGCTAAGGGCACCATTTACTTGCACTGGAAAACGCGCGAAGCGTTGTTCGCCGCGCTCATCCGGCGCGAAAAGCTGGCCCTGGGCGAGGAGATCCGGCAGGGCATCGCCGCCGATCCCGCCGGAGCCACGCTGCAAGGGATGCTCAAGCATTCGGCCCGCGCGCTGCTGCAACGCCCGCTGATGAAGGCGGTTCTCCTGCGCGATATGGATATCCTGGGCAAACTGGCCCGGACGGAGCACAGCAGCACGGGCTATGCCGAGCAGTTGGCGGGCTTCACCGCCTACCTTGAACTGTTGCGCGAGCAGGGCCTGGTGCGCACCGATCTCAGCCTGCGCGCCCAGGTGTATGTGCTGAGCGCAATTTTCGCCGGCTTTTTCCTCGTGGCACCCGTGCTGCCGGATGCGTTTCTCCTGGCCGACGAAGAGCTGGCCGATCTGCTGGCCGAGACGATCCACCGCACCCTGGAGCCGGATCAGGCCGCGCCGCCCGCCGAACTACAAACCGCCTCCCGCGTCTTTTTGGAATATCTGGACCGGTCGATGACTACGGCGCAGGAGCAACTGCAACAGGAAGTCAAATCATGACACCTGAGCCGAGAGGAGACCTCGCGATGAGCACGGAACTCGATAGCAAGCTCGTATTACCCCTGGCCGGCAGCGCCGCCACCCTGGAGCAGGTGGGCGGCAAAGGCGCGTCGCTGGCCCGTATGGCCGCGGCGGGGCTGCCGGTGCCTCCAGGCTTTCACATAACGACCGCCGCCTATCGCCGCTTCGTGGCCGAGAACGGGCTACAAGAGGCCATTCTCGCCGCGGTGGAAGCGGTATCCCCCGATCAGCCCGCGACGCTGGACGAGGCATCGGCGCAAATTAGCCGGCTTTTCGCGCAGAACCCCATACCCGACGATATTGCCGCAGCCATCCGCGGGGCGTATGCGAATCTGGGCGAAGGCGATCCGCCCGTTGCCGTGCGCTCCTCGGCCACAGCGGAAGACCTGCCGGAGATGTCGTTTGCCGGGCAGCAGGAAACCTACCTTAACATGCGCGGCGCCGCCGTGCTGGACGCCGTCCAGCGTTGCTGGGCCTCCCTCTGGACGGCGCGCGCCATCGGCTACCGCGCCCGCCAGGGCATCGCGCCACAGGATGTCAGCCTGGCCGTGGTCGTCCAGGAACTGGTGCCCGCCGATGCGGCCGGCGTCCTCTTCACCGCCAACCCTGTCACCGGCGCCCGCGACCAGGTGATGATCAACGCCGCCTGGGGTCTGGGTGAAGCCATCGTGGGCGGCCAGGTCACGCCGGATACCGTCCTGGTGAACAAGGCAACCGGGAGCGTGATCGAGCAGCAAATCAACGAGAAAGACGTGATGACCGTGCGCACGGCCACCGGCACGCAAGAAGCGCCGGTCCCGGCGGATCGGCGCAAGCGTGCTGTGCTCAACACCAAGCAGGCGGGCGACCTGGCCCGGCTCGGCGCGCGCATCGAGGACCTGTATGGCCGGCCCATGGACATCGAATGGGCACGCAACGACGGCCAGGTCTTCGTTGTGCAGGCCCGCCCGATCACCGCGCTGCCCGAACCGGGCACGGCGCCTGGCGACCGCACCGCCGAGTGGCAACTGCCCAACCCCAAGGGCCGCTACATGCGCTCCAGCCTGCTGGAGTTGCTGCCGGACCCACTGACCCCGCTGTTCGGCACGCTCGGTCTCGCGGCCTATAACCGGGCCATGAACTCATTCGGCAAGAAGCTCGGCCTCGGCGCCCTGCTGACCTACGACATGCTGACCACCGTCAACGGGTACGGCTATTACGATCTCACGATGACGCCGGCCCAGGCGGCGAAGACGACCCTCGGCATGATGCGGTTCATGGGTGGCGTCCCTCGCCTGTTGCGCACCGCCGAGACCCGGTGGCAGGCGGCCCACGCCCGCTATGCCGAAGTCGTCAGCCGCTGGGAAGCGACCGATCTAGCGTCCATCCCGGCGACCGCGCTGCTGCAAGGGGCGCAAGTCATCACCGCCCGCGCCGCCCAGTACTATATGACGATCCAGAGCGGCATCCTGCCCGACGCCTATATGACCGAGACGCTCTTTTCCAGCGTGTACGATCGCTTCTTCAAGCGCGACGGCGATCCGGCGGCACTGACGTTCATGCTCGGCTTCGACAGCGCTCCGATCCGGGCCGAAAAATCGCTCTACGACCTGGCCCAGTGGGTGCGCGCGCAACCGGGCCTGACCGCCACGCTCAGCGGCATGCCGAGCGAGCAGTTCGCCGCCGCCTACCAGGAGGATTCTGCTCGCACCAGCGTGGCGAACGAGGCGTGGCCCGAGTTCCGCCGCCGACTGGCCGATCATCTGGCCCGCTTCGGGCGTGCCATCTACGATCTCGATTTTGCTAAACCCCTGCTCGTCGACGACCCGGCGCCGGTGCTGGAGACCCTCAAGTTCTTCCTGAGCGGCCTGGCGCCCGATCCCTACAAGCGCCAGGCCACGGCCCAGGCGGCACGCGAGGCCGCCATGCGCAGCATCCGCCGGGGGCGAGCCGGCCTGTCGGCCAATGTCGCGCGGCGCTTGCTGCGCACGGCCCAACGCTTCGCCCCGTTGCGCGAGAACGCCCTGGCCGACGCGGGCCTGGGCTGGCCGGTCCTGCGCCGGATGCTGCGCGAACTCGGCGGGCGGCTGGTGGCCCGCCACAGCCTCGCCGCCTCGGACGACGTGTTCTGGCTCACCCTGGCCGAACTCCAGGCCGCCGCCCCCGCCCTCGACGCCGGCCAACCCACGGCGGATTATCAGCCGGTCGTCGCCGAGCGCCGCGCCACCTGGGCGCGACGCCGGGCGTTCACGCCCCCGCCAGCCCTGCCGCTCAAAGGCGGCGCGCGCTTCCTGGGCGTGGATTTCACCAGCGTGTTGCCCGCGCGCAGCAACCAGCCCGCCGGCGCCACGCTCAAGGGAACCGCCGTCAGCCCCGGCCAGGTCACGGGGCCGGCGCGCGTCATCCACGGCCCGGAGGAGTTCATCCAGATGCGCCAGGGCGACATCCTGGTCGCCCGCATCACCACGCCCGCCTGGACGCCTCTCTTCGCCCTGGCCGGGGGCGTTGTCACCGACATCGGCGGGCCGCTCAGCCACGGCTCGATTGTCGCCCGCGAGTACCACATCCCGGCGGTACTGGGCACGGGTACCGCCACCGAGCGCCTGCACAGCGGCGAGCAGATCACCGTCGACGGCGACGCGGGCACCGTGACGCTCGCCGGCTAACCAGCGCCACGCGACCCGGCGGCAGGGCGGACCCGCCGGTCCGCCCTGCTGGTCTTTACATGCCGCTAAGCCTGCACGCCAGGTAATCCGTTGAGCCTAAAGCTGCTCTCCCGGCCGCTCGCCGGCGCCGGCACCCTGCGGCGGTGCGGTGTCGCGCAGCGGGTCGCAGCGGATGGCGACGATCAGGGCGCAAGTTCGATCCGCGCCGTGAAGTCGGCGCTCTGGCTGGCGATCGCCTCAACGCTGCCGTCGAAGTGGCCGATCCGCACGATGCCGTTGAAGTAGCCGACGTCGTCATAGTAGAAGACGATGTCGCCCGATGGCGCGTAATAGCCGATGTCGCGGGGGAGCGGGTCGTCACCCGCCGGTACACCGTCCATTGACAGCTTCCTGGGGAGTTGCGCGATCTTCTCAACGCCGTTGAACTCGCGAAAGGTCAAGGTCAGCGGGAGCTGGGCAATCAGGTCGCGCGCCGTGGCGTTGTCCCACAGCCGCCCGGGCAGGACCGTATCCCCGACGATGACCCGTATCGGTGTTTCACTGGCTGCCGGTTGGCTTATAGGCATCGGCGTTCCTCCGTTGGTTTGGTGTGGGCTTGGCGACGCAGCAGGCAACGAGGTGGGCGTCCCCAGCACAGCTGCTGAAGATCCAACAGTTGGCGATAGCGGCGCGGACGTTGACATGGGCGTGCAAGCGGCGATCAACATAGCGGCGGGGATCACGATTAGCTGATTGTGGAGTTTGGCCATTGTTCCTCATCGTGCGGTATATCCCCCATCGACCGCGAGCGCGTGCCCGATCACGAAGCTGGCGCCCTCGCTGCACAGCCAAAGAACAGCGGCGGCGATCTCCTCCGGCCGACCCAGCCGCCCGATCGGCAGATCGCGCTGAAAGTCTTCCCTGGTGATCGATTCCCTTGCCATCATGTCGGCAACCATGGCTGTCTCGATGGTCCCTGGGCACACCGCATTGATGCGAATGCCGCGGGAGGCATATTCGAGCGCCGCACTCTTCGTTAGACCGATCACGCCGTGCTTGGATGCATGGTAAATCGCTCGGCCAGGGTTCCCGATCAGGCCGCCAATGGAAGAGCAGTTCACGATGGCCCCACTGCCCTGCTCGCGCATCTGGCGCAGTTCGTACTTCATGCAATTCCACACGCCGCGCAGATTGATGGCGGTCACGCGATCGAAGTCTTCAGCGCTCGCATCGGCGGTTTCAACGGCCGGCGGCATCACGCCGGCGTTGTTGAACGCCGCATCCAGGCGACCGAAGGTGGATACCGTCCGCGCGACCATTGCTGCTACCTCAGCCTCGTCTGCGACATTGCAGCGGACGGCTAGCGCCCTATGGCCGCCAGCGATCAATTCTTCTGCTGCCGAGCGAATCGCCTGCTCGTGGACGTCGGCGAGCACCACCGCGGCGCCCGCTTCCGCGAAGGCTTTGGCCGTCGCCAGCCCCATGCCGGAGCCTGCACCAGTAACGAGAGCGATTTTGTTCTCAAACGACAGGTTCATACCCGAAGTCCTCCTGCACATCGCGTATCCTCATGCGAAGTGCTGCCGCCGGCCCGGCTCAGCCGAACGCCACGGGCTGGCGCGGCGGTCGGCGGGATCCGGCCGGCGCCGCGGACGCGCTCGATACGGACGCTGTTGGCACCATACATCACAGGTGCGCGCATCGCAATTTACCCCTGGTCCTCAGTAACCTTGGCCTCCTCCACGGCCAGCGAGGTCGACAGGTCGCGGTAGGCGGCGATCTGCGCCTGGAGATCGGCCACCTTCTGCTCGGCGATGGCGACGGCATCGGCACCGGCAAGGAAGCGGCGCGGTGGGGGCTGCTGGCCGGCGATGGTGAGGAGCGCCTGCGCGAGCTTCGCGGGGTCGCCGGCCTGGCGCCGGTTCTGGGCCTCAAACCAGGCGCGCCTGGCGGCGCTGCGCTCGGCGTAGTCCGCGCTGGCCGGCGCGGCGTAGGTGGTCGACTCCGGCGTGAGCAGCTCGGTACGGAAGAACCCTGGATTGACAATAGTGGTGTGGATGCCGAACGGCGCGACCTCGGGCGCCAGCGACTCCATCCAGCCCTCCAGGCCGAACTTGGCGGCGGCGTAGGCGGAATTGAACTCAAAGCCGGAGAGGCCGGCGCCCGACGAAATCGAGATGATGTGGCCCGAGCGCTGCCGGCGCATGACCGGAAGGACGGCGCGGGTGACGTTCATAGGGCCGATCAGCGCCGTCGCCAGTTGCTGTTCGATCTGCTGCGGCGTCAGCTCCTCGAAGTAGCCGCCATAAAAGTTGGCCGCGTTATTGACCAGCACGTCGATGCGGCCAAAGCGCTCGACGGCGGCTTGCACCGCCGCCGCGGCATCCGCCGAGTTGGTGACGTCAAGCTCGACTACCAGCAGATCGTCCGCCTGGCCGACGGCCCTGCTTACCGTATCAATCTTGCGGCCGGTTGCCACAACCGCGTTGCCTGCGGCCAGCGCCGCCTTTGCGAACTCGACGCCCATGCCCCGGCCGGCGCCGGTAATGAACCAAACTCTCTTGTCAGCCATATAACCCTCCTGCTGTGAACTGCTAGTCCTTTGTCTGCTGCTAATTATAGACACCCGGGGGCATAGGGTGGTAGAATAATTCTTCAGAGTGATTGTATGATCCTGCAAATCTTGGGAATAGGCGATGTAGCAGAGAGCCAAGAGGTACCTATGAATCGGATGGATGTGGCGAGCCGGCTGCAGGCGGAACGCAATGCAGCGCACATGCAGGCCAATCGGGAGGAGGTGGTCGAGCGTATTGGGCGGGCTGTACCGGACGATGGGACGGTGCAACCGCTGCCCGGACTGGCCCTGACCCGCCTCTCCGTGCCGCAGCAGCCGCTGCACGGCGTGCTGGAGCCCGCGCTGGCCGTCGTGGCGCAGGGCCGCAAGGAGGTCTTGCTAGGCGAGAACCCCTACCGCTACGACCACGCCCATTACCTGCTGACCACGGTCGCATTGCCCAGTGTCTTCCGGGTGCTCGAAGCATCGCCGGAGCGGCCCTACCTCTGCCTGCGCCTGGAACTGCCTCCGGCCCTGGTCAGTTCGGTCATGGTCGAGGCCGGTCACTCCGCGCCTGCCCGCGGCGCCGACGTGCGCGCCGTCGCCGTCAGTCCGCTAGAGGCGAACCTGCTGGACGCGGTAGTGCGGCTGGTTAGGCTGGTGGATGCCCCGGCGGAAGTGCCGGTACTGCTACCGCTGCTACAGCGGGAGATTATCTACCGGCTGCTGGTCGGCGAACAGGGCGCCCGGCTGCGTCACCTTGCCGTCCAGGCCGGCTTCACCCCGCACATCGCCAGAGCGATCGAGCGGCTGCGCCG
>JAICKM010000755.1 GCA_025927935.1 Chloroflexia bacterium
CCCTGGAAGGTAGGTTTGCGTTTCTCGATAAAAGCGCGCATGCCCTCCTTCTGATCCTCGCTGCTGAACAACGTATATAACGCGGTGCGCTCGGCTTCTAGCCCTTCCCGCAACGGTAGCTCGTAGGCTTTGAGTACGGCCTGCTTGGCGAGGCGCACCGCCAGTGGCGACTTGGTCGCGATTTCGCGGGCCAGGCGTAGCGCCTCGTCCAGGTAGACCTCGCGCGGCACCACGCGCGTCACCAGGCCCGCCGCGTAGGCTTCGTGGGCCGTCATGGTCCGCCCGGTCAGGATCATCTCCATCGCGCGGGCTTTGCCGATGGCGCGGGTGAGGCGTTGGGTGCCTCCCGCGCCCGGCATCACGCCGATGTTGATTTCCGGCTGCCCGAATACAGCCGTGTCGCTGGCGATGATCATGTCGCAGCTCATCGCCAGTTCGTTGCCCCCACCTAGCACGAACCCGCTCACGGCGGCGATAATCGGCTTTTTGATCGCCCGGATGCGCTCCCAGCGCGCCAGGTTGTCGCGCAACAGCATATCGACCGTGCTCGCGCCCGCCATCTCTTTGATGTCGGCCCCGGCGGCGAAGGCCCGGTCGTTGCCGGTCAGGATGACGCAGCGAATAGCCTCGTCGGCGTCGAAGGCTTGCAGCACGGCGATCAACTCGTCGATCAACGCTGTGCTCAGCGCGTTGAGCGCCTCGGGTCGATAAAGCTGGACGATGCCCACCGCATCGTCGGTCCGCGTGCGGATAAACTGGTAAGACGGCTCGCCGGCCATACGCGCTCCTATTCTGAACTCAAGCCCTGGTTGGACTCGAACGCTTTCAGCACCTGCTGGATGTGCTGTTGGTGCTCCCGCTCGTGCTCCAGGAAGCGCCGGAACACCTTGCGCGCCGTCCAGTACTCGCCCTGGTGTTCGGTGACCTGGTTCATATCTTTGTCGGTGAGGCGAGACATCCGCTCCAGCGCCGCCCGGCGCGATTCCTCCAGCAGTTCGAAGACGTTGCTACTCAGGCGGCTGGTGTAGACGTGCTCGGCGCGGGCCAGGTGCTCCAGGATATCGTCGATGCACCAGCCGTCCGCGGTCGGCTCGTTCTGCGGCTGCCAGTGCATCACTTCGCGCGACATGCCCGTGACGAGTTCCATCAGGTCGCGGCGGGAATAGGACATGAGGCGCATCAGGGTAGCCGCCTCGGCCTCACTCAACGCCACCTGATCGGTGGGCAGCAGCCCGGCTTCATCCCCCAGGTGAGTGTCGGGATCGTCGATCACACCGCCGATCTCGATTTCGATGGGTTCGTTCTCCGGCACTGTCTGCTCGCCATGCTTGCGCAGCCAGGCGTTATAGGCGGCGATGGCATCGGGCGCGCGGGCGATCGCCACTTCCTGGGTGACGCCGCTGCTGATGCAGCCGGGCAACGCCGGCACATGGGCCATGGTCGCCCCATCCTCTTGGACCTCCAAATAAACCGTGTAGCGCATGCGTGGCTCCTCTGCATCAGTGATTGGTGGTGTGCCTGCGGCACCGCTACGCGATCCTTGCTCCGCGTCAGTGACGGGTTGCTCGTCGTCCAGAACCCCGCAAGCCTGCCCAGCCGTTTCCTAAGCCGCGATTGGCAACATAGAACAGCTATCCTATATCCTTTTCTTGTTCCCACTTTGTATGATATTCGGCGTATTGCAAACCACCGACCACGGACCACGGACCCCTCGTCGTACTCAGCCCTCAGCACTCGGCTTCGCTGCGCCGCAATGGCCGCAGAAAGCGAAGGTGGGCGGCAGGTGGGTGCCGCAGGCGGCACAGGTCCACTCACCCGTAGCGCCGGACGCGGCCTGCGCCCGGCGCAAGCCGGGCACGTCAACCGGGCGGCGGCTGTGGAAGGCCGCCAGCCCCTCGGCCACTTCCGCCGAGTCGGAGTGGACGCTCAGCCAGTCCCGCGCATCCTGGACCGTCATATGCCAGCTTAGATCGCGCCAGAAGTTCAACTGGTGCTTGGTGTAACGCATAATCGTCGGCAAACGTAACAGCAGCTTGGCGGCCAGGGCATCCACTGCCGCGTCGAGTTCGGCGCGCGGCACCACCTGGTTCACCAGGCCCCAGTCGAGCGCCTTGGCGATCGGGATTTCCTCGCAGAGCATCAGGATCTCGCGGGCGCGGCGGTCGCCCACCAGGATGGGCAGCCACTGGGTGGCGCCGCCGGCGGGCACGCTGCCCCGCGCCGGCCCCACCTGGCGGATGAAGATGTCGTCGGCGGCCACGGCCAGGTCGCATGCGATATTGAACTCATTGCCTCCGCCCACGGTGATGCCGTTGAGCCGGGCGATGGTCGGTTTGCCGATATTGCGCAGCTTGTCGTGGGCCTCGATGAACGCGCCCATCCACTTCCAATAATCATGCGGGCGTTGCAGAAACTGCTCCTGCTCGTCCAGGTCGGCGCCGGTGCAGAAGGCGCGGTCGCCGGCCCCGGTCAGCACCAGCACGCCCACGTTGTCGTCCCAGGACGCATCTTCAAAGGCGGCCTGCATCTCGCGCAGCGTGGCCCAGTTGAGGGCGTTGAGTACGCGCGGCCGGTTGATCGTGACACGGGCGATGCCGTCCGCTTTGCGGTAGAGGATATTCTCGAAGCCGAAGTCCGCCGGGGCGCGGCCTTGCCAGGGAGTCGCCGCCATGCGCTTACTCCGTCCCCGCGTTCGCGCCGTAGCCGGAGCCGAGGTCGCCGCTCTCCTGCGACTCCACGAAGATCATCGTTACCACATCGCGGGCGAAGCCCATCAGGTCTTTGCCGGCGGCGCGGTTCTCGTCGGAGGCCATCGCCTTGTCGAAGCTGGCCCGGTCGTCGAACCACATCTCCGCCACGCGATAGTAGGCCGGCTCGCCGCGGGGCGCGCCGAAGGCTTTGCTGGAAACGAAGTTGCGCATGTAGGGCACCTGTTTGATCAGCGGCACATGCACATCATTGTAGTGCTGCTCGAAGGCATCGACGTCCTCCGGCTTCTTGAACAGAGCAATCAGCTTGATCATCGCGGTAGCGTACCCTCCTTAATATGGCGCGGAATCGGGCGCGGCATCAGCCAGGCACGGCGGGCGGGGCGCTGGGGAAGCGCGGTCGTGGCTCCGCTAAAATACCACAGCCCCCCATCCCTGTCAAGGCGCGCACGCTGGCGGCGGCGCCCGGCTGGCGCTCCCGCGAGGCTTCATGGCACGTATTTAGCTGACTCTGTACGGTATCCTTAATAGGACCGGGGGATTCGCGCCGCAACGGCGCCGCCCTTTTGTGACAACGAACAGACTACCGCCGGCCGCCGCGGGCAGGCGGTGGAAAGGAGTAGCTCTAATGGATGAAACACGTAGACTGGATAACTCGGACGCGCAGGGCCAGAGCCAAGCGGGAGGTTATACAACGCAAGGCCAGAGCC
>JAICKM010000628.1 GCA_025927935.1 Chloroflexia bacterium
AGGCGCTCGACAAGGCGCTGCGCTACATGAACCTGCAACCGGGCCAGGCGCTGCTGGGCAAGCCGGTGGACGTGGTCTTCCTGGGCAGTTGCACCAACTCGCGCATCTCCGACCTGCGGCTGGCCGCCGGGCTGATGCGCGGGCGCCACGTCGCGCCCGGCGTGCGCATGCTGGTCGTGCCCGGCTCCCAGTCGGTCAAGCGCCAGGCCGAGGCCGAGGGGCTGCATGAGGTGTTCCGCGAGGCCGGAGCCGAGTGGCGCGAGGCGGGTTGCTCGATGTGCATCGCCATGAACGGCGATCAACTGGCGCCCGGCCAGTACGCCGTCTCGACCAGCAATCGCAACTTCGAGGGCCGCCAGGGCAAGGGCGGGCGTACCTTCCTGGCAAGCCCGCTGACCGCGGCGGCCACGGCCATCACCGGCGCCATCGCCGATGTTCGCCAATTGCTGGAGACTGGATGATCACTTTCCGTGGCTCGACCCGCCGCCCTTGTCTAGGGAGCGCAGCGAAGAGTCTCGTCTCGTCAGGGAACAAGACGAGATGCTGAACGAAGTGAAGCATGACAAAAGAGGATTTTCACTCTGAGTAGAGCGTCACAGGCCATTTGTCACCTTCCGGCAAGCTGTGATAGCCACGGCGCAAGGTGACAGATCACCGTTGACAGACTACTGAGCGCAGCGAAGAGTCTCGTCTCGTTAGGGAACAAGACGAGATGCTGAACGAAGTGAAGCATGACAACGAATTGGAGCATAGCATGGACCCCATCACCACGTTTACCGCCTCCATCGTCGCGCTGCCGATGGAGAATATCGATACCGACCAACTCATCCCGGCCCGCTTTCTGAAGACGACCGACAAAGCCGGGCTGGGTAACAACCTCTTCGCCGACTGGCGCTACGACGCCGCGGGCGCGCCGCGGCCCGATTTCGTGCTCAACCGGCCCGACGTGCAGGGCGCGGGCGTGCTGGTCGCCGGGCACAACTTCGGCTGCGGCTCGTCGCGCGAGCACGCGCCGTGGGCGCTGCAAGGCGCGGGCTTCCGCGCCGTGGTCAGCACCTACTTCGCCGACATCTTCCGCAACAACGCGCTCAAGAACGGCCTGCTGCCCATCGTGGTGGACGCCGAGACGCAGAGCGAGTTGTTCCGCCGCTTCGAGGAAAACCCGGCCACCGAGGTCACGGTCGATCTGGCGAGCCAGACCTTGACCTTGCCTGGCGGGCGCCGGGTGCAGTTCCCCATCGACCCGTTCGCCAAGCACTGCCTGTTGAACGGCGTCGATCAGTTGGGCTTCTTGCTGGGCGAGGCGCCCGCCATTGCCGCCTACGAGGCGGCGCACCCGGCCCGCGTCGCCACGCGGTAGCCGCGAAAGGAGCCGCTGATGCGTGCTGTCATTACCCTGCTGCCGGGCGACGGCATCGGGCCGGAGGTGGTCGCCGAGGGCGTGCGCGTGCTCCAGGCGGTCGCGGCGGGCTGGAGCCACCAGTTCGAACTGCGCGAGGCCCTGCTGGGCGGGTGCGCCATCGACGCGACCGGCACGGCCCTGCCCGACGCCACGCTGGCCGCCTGCCGCGAATCCGATGCCGTGCTGCTCGGCGCGGTCGGCGGGCCGCAGTGGGACAACCCCGACGCGAAGGTGCGGCCCGAACAGGGCCTGCTGGGCCTGCGTAAGGCGCTCGGCCTGTTCGCCAACCTGCGCCCGGTGACGGTGTACCCGCAACTGGTGGCCGCCTCGCCGCTGCGCCCGGAGCGCCTGGCCGGGGTCGATCTGCTGGTCGTGCGCGAACTGACCGGCGGCATCTACTTCGGCGAGAAGCGCCGCGAGACGTTGCCCGACGGCCAGGAGCAGGCGCTGGACGCCTGCGTCTACACCAGCGACGAGATCGCGCGGGTGGTGCGCGCCGCCGCCCGGTTGGCCCGTGCCCGCCGCGGCAAGCTGACCTCGGTGGACAAGGCCAACGTGCTGGAAACCTCGCGCCTGTGGCGCAGCGTCACCACGCGCATCATGCGCGACGAGTTCCCCGACGTGGCGCTGGACCACCTGCTGGTGGACGCCTGCGCCATGCACCTGTTGCGCCGCCCGGCGGACTTCGACGTGATCGTCACCGAGAACATGTTCGGCGACATCCTGACCGACGAAGCGGCGATGCTGGCCGGTTCGCTGGGCATGTTGCCGTCGGCCTCGCTCGGTGATACGGCGCGCCCCGCACAGAACGGCGCCCAGGGCACGCGCATGGGCCTGTACGAGCCGATCCACGGCTCCGCCCCTGACATCGCGGGCAAGGGCATTGCGAACCCGGTGGGCACGATCCTCAGTGTGGCCCTGCTCTTGCGCCACTCGCTGGGGCTGGATGCCGAGGCGCGCGCGGTCGAGGCCGCGGTGGCTGGGGCGCTCGACGCCGGGTACGGCACCGGGGACATTACGGCACCCGGCGCGCCAAGTTACAGCACGGCGGAAGTCGGCCAGGCCATCGCCACGCACGAGGCGTTGTCCCCCGCCGTCGCTTCCGGCGCGCGCCGGGTCTGGTGAGATTTGTCCCGGCCTGGCGGCAGCCGGGGACGCAATGAGGCGTCCGGCGCACCAATCGGGCCGAATCTCATCGAAAACGCGCTGGATGGGTTGACAGCCATCCCGCATATCGGCTATAGTCTTCGTTAATTATCCTGGTGGCAATGAGGCCCATGACTGTCTCGACGATGGAGACGGATCGTGGGCTGTTTGCGTCCTGGGGGCTTCGCTCCCGGCGCCGGGACAGGACTGCATCGACGGCGCAGCGTTAGCGTCTGCTCAACGGCGGCAAAAGACAGATCTCCGTGCTGGAGATCTCGAATATCTAGCTTGCAATGATGCCCGCAGCGGCCTCTTCTAGAGGTCTCGCTGTGGGCTGTTTGCTTTCCGGGGCCGGGCCAACTTGCCCGACCGGTATACTACGGAGGAGCGCTAGAGATGCCGTCAGCTTCCCTTCATCCCGCGCGGGGCCTGTACGATCCCCGCTTCGAGCACGACGCCTGCGGAATCGGTTTTGTCGCGCAGTTGTCCGCCGCGCCCAGCCACGAGATCCTGACCATGGCGCTGACCGCCGTGGGCAATATGGCCCACCGGGGCGGTATTCATGCCGACGGCAAGAGCGGCGACGGGGCGGGCGTATTAACCCAGATCCCGCGGGCTTTCTTCGCCCGCGAACTGGTCCGCCTGGGCAGCGATTATCCGGTCGCGGACCTGGCCGTGGGCATGGTGTTCCTGCCGCGCCACGACGCGCAACGCGCCGCCGCCCGCCAACTCGTGGCCGGTGGGCTAGCCGGGCAGGGTCTCACCTTGCTGGGCTGGCGCCCGGTGCCGGTGGACGAAGCCGCCCTGGGCGGGCGGGCCGCCGAACTGCGCCCGGTGATCGAGCAGGCGCTGGTGGGTCGGGCCACCCCCGGCGACGGGCCGTCCGACGACTACGAGCGCGCGCTCTACCTGGCGCGTAAGACCATCGAGGCGGCGGCCCGCGCCCAGGATCTGGCCGGTTTTTCCCTGCCCTCGCTGTCCTGCCGGACGTTAGTCTACAAAGGGCTGCTGGTTGCGCCGCTGCTGGACCGGTTCTATCCCGACCTGCGCGACCCGCTGTACGAAACCGCGTTGGCTGTCTATCATCAGCGCTACTCGACCAACACCTTCCCGACCTGGGAGCGCGCGCAGCCCTTCCACATGCTCTCGCACAACGGCGAGATCAACACCCTGCGCGGCAACGTGAGCTGGATGCGCGCCCGCGAGGCGGCCTGGCGGCAACACGGGTCCGCCGACTGTCCGCAGCCGGGTGCGCCGCCCACGGGCGCTGCCCTGGGCGCCCAGGTCGCCCGGCTGGGACCGATCATCGACGAGACAGGCAGCGACTCCGCGATGCTCGACAATGTGCTGGAACTGGTGGTCATGGGCGGGCGCGATGTGCGCCACGCGCTGACCATGCTGGTGCCGGAGGCGTGGGAGCGCGTGCCCGATCTCGATCCGACGTGGCGCGCGTTCTATCGCTACCATGCCGGACTGGTGGAGCCATGGGACGGCCCCGCCGCGCTGGCCTTCTCCGATGGGCAGGTGGTCGGCCTGGCGCTCGACCGCAACGGCCTGCGCCCGGCGCGCTATCTGCTCACCGACGACGGCCTGGTTCTCTGCGGCTCGGAGGTCGGCGCGGTGCCGATTGACGAGGCGCGCATCATCCGCAAAGGCAAGGTCGGTCCCGGCCAGATGATCGCCGCCGACCTGCGCACCGGCCAGTTCGAGGAAAACGAGGCGATCAAGAACCGC
>JAICKM010001110.1 GCA_025927935.1 Chloroflexia bacterium
ATCCTGGCGCTCAACGGCCAGGATTTGCGGCAGGTGTTTGCCTGGACGGCGGTGCCCGGCGTGCTCGGCGTGCTGGTGCTGATCTTCTTTTTGCGCGAACAGCGGCGCGAGCGCCCCGTGGCGCCGGCCAAAGCGTCTGCCCAACCCAGGGTGCCCTGGCAGCAGCAGGTGCGCGCCCTGGGCCCGCGCTTCTGGATGTTCACCGCCATCTCCACTATTTTCGCCCTGGGTAACTCGTCGGATGCGTTCCTGTTCCTGCGCGCCGAAGGATTGGAGCACGCCCTGGAAGCCGTCCCGCTCGTCTATTTCGGCTACAACATCATCTACGCCGTGCTGGCGACACCGCTTGGCGTGCTAAGCGACCGCTGGGGCCGGGCGCCCGTCCTGATCGCCGGCTACCTGGCCTTTGCCCTGGTCTATGCCGGATGGACCGTGGCGAACCAGAGCTGGCATGTGTGGGCGCTGTTCGCCGTCTACGGCATCTACGCCGCCGCCACGGATGGGGTCAGCAAGGCGCTGGTGGCCGACGTGATTCCGAAGGCGCAGCGCGGAACGGCGATGGGCTGGTTCAACGGCGTCACGGGGTTCGCTGCCCTACCGGCCAATGTGCTGGGCGGCTGGCTCTGGAGCGCGTTCGGCCCTGGTGCGACCTTCGGCTTCGGGGCCTGGGCCGGGTTCGTGGCCGCCGCGCTGATGATCGCCTGGCTGCCCTGGTTACTCGGCAAGCGATCCCTCGGCCCGGTCCGCGCCGGCGAAGCGCCGGCTAGTTAACGGTCGGGGGCGGGCCTACCGTTCCTGCTTGCTACGCCAGTCTTCCCACTGGGCGGCGTAGGCTGTCCGCCCGGCCTCGGTGATGCGCCACACCCCGCGGCCGTCCAGTTCGGTGAGGCCATCCACTTGCAATGCCCGCTGGGCCACGGAGAGGCGCTGCCCGAATTCGGCGGGCGGGGGTTGCGGCACCTCCGGGAACCAGCGCGCGACCAGCGGGATGAGATCGGCGCGCCCCGCGGCGCCACCCGCGCTGATCAGGGCATGCAGCAGCGGCAGTTGCATGCGCGAAGCGCCGGGCAGGCCCAGCTTGCGCCGCTGGCCGGGGATAGCCGGCGGGGGGGATGGCGCAAAGTGGCTGACTGGCGGCGCCCCCGGCGGCGTGACCGCCACGCGGCCCTCCTGCGACACCAGATAGACCGTCACCCGCGCCACAGCCAGGAACCAGCGCAACCGCTGGATATAGCGGATGTAGCTGGCGACGGCGGGCAGTGCCAGGCACAGGTCTATGTCCGGGTCGCCATTGCGGCCCAGGGCCAGATCCAGCACCGCCTGGGCCACCCAACTGCGGGCGATGACTTCGGGCCGCGTGGAGCGGGGCCGCCCCGCCATGGTGCCGCGCCGGTGGATGGCGCTGGGCCACCCGCGCACGCTGACCAGCCGGTGGACCATGCGCTCACCCGCCTGCCGCTCGGCCACAATCTCGATGCCTTGCTCGGCGGGCATGGCGTCGCCCGGACTGAG
>JAICKM010001076.1 GCA_025927935.1 Chloroflexia bacterium
GTCCTTCCAGCAGCGCCAGCAGTTCGCGGAAGGCGTAGAAGCTGGCGAAGAGCACCGTCACGGGGCGGAACTCGCCGCCCTCGGCGTCGCGGCCCAGGAAGCGGTCCGGCAAGCCGTGGGGCACGAAAGGCTGGATGGCCCCAATCCGGCGCACGAGCGCCCGGATCTGCGCGGGACTCGGCGGCCCCGGCTGCCAGGCGGGCGGGGCCGCCGCGGGCAAGGGCGGTAGACGGTCCAGCGCGCGGAGCAGGTAGAGGCCGGTCGCCCGCCGCTCGGTGTGCGCGCGGCCCAGGGCTTCGAGTGTGTTGGCCGTGATGATCACTTCGCCCGGCGCGGCGCTCTCCTGGGCCAGTTCGACCCGGTTGATCACCCGCCCGGTGACGAGCAGTTCGGTGTGGCCGGCGTCGCCGACCTCCGCCGCGAACATCTTGCCGGTGTGGACCGCGATGCGCACCTGGAGCCGGAACGGCCCTTTGCTGGTCGGCACGGCGGTAAAGGCGTCCATGCGCGCCTGCATCGCCAGGGCGGCGGCGCCGGCCAGGTCCGGGTGGGCGGGCCCCAGCCGGGCGGCGTCGAAAAAGGCGGTCAGCCCGTCGCCGCCGAACTGGATCACGCCGCCGCCGTGAGCCTCCACCTCTTCCACGAGCGTGGCGAAGAGGCGGTTGATCAAGGCGCTGATCTCCTCGCTGCCCTGGCGTCCCGCCTCGGCCAGTTGCGAGGACAGCGCGGTAAAGCCCGACAGATCCGCGCTGAGCACCGTGCCCGTCAGATAGAGGCCGGGAATGCGCGTGGGCGTATCCTGCGCCAGGTGCATGTCGCGGACGGGCGCGGGCACGAACGGCACCAGCGCGGCCAGCGCTGCTTCCAGGCGCGCGCCGGCCTCGGCGACCGCCTGGTCGGGCGGCGCCGGTTGGGCAAGCGCGTCGATCAGCGGGGCGGGCAATAAGCTTTGTAGTAACCCGAGATCACCGGGGGACCAATCGGCTGTCAGCAAGAAGCCACCACCAGGTCCTGCGCGCGGCAGGTAGTAGGAGATCGAATCGGCGGCGTCTGCCAACTCGCCGCCCTGGCGGCCAGACGCCTGCCGATCTTGCGCGGTGCGCCGGTATTGAAGCGCATTCCGCGGCGTTGTGCGGATCAAGTTGCAATCTTTGGGCCACCGCTTGGCGGCCGCATAAACAAAGCGCCCGTCGCTACCGATGTAGCGACGGGCCGCGTGTGGGGCAGGGCGGGAGTGCATGGGAGTCGAACCCACCGACGCCGTTCTTAGCGACGCCCAGACAGTTTTGAAGACTGCGGAGCCCACCGGGACCCAACCACCCCCCCGGACGCCGGGCGGCGTCTCGTGCCTGTAGCATACCTGAACGGGGGCCGCAGCGTCAAGGCGGGGGCGGTTCCAGCATCCCGCTAGCGGCGGGCGCGGGGGTAGCAGGCGGGGCGGCGGCGCTGCGGTCGGCCAGGCGCAAGACTTCGAGGAGGAAGGCCCGCGGGTCGGTGACGGTGCCGCGCAGGCCGCCGCGCATGGCGACGATCTGCGTGGCCTTGAGGCACAGTTCCCAGGCGGCGGGCGGCGTCAGCGTGGCCTGGCGGGCCAGCACCTCGCGCACCAGGTAGAGATCGGCGGGCGTGAGCCGGCGGATGTCCAGTTCCGCGGCCAGCGGCGA
>JAICKM010000911.1 GCA_025927935.1 Chloroflexia bacterium
ACGCCCGCCCCTGCGCCCCTGGTGCCGGCGGGCGCCGGTCCCGCGACGCCCCATGCCGCGGGCGCGGGCGACATCATGGACGCCGTGCTGGCCGTCCCCGCCGTCGATCAGGCGCTCACCGCCCTGCACACGCAGGCGCTACAGCGGGTGACCACCGATTGGAGCCGCCTGGGTACCGGCGAGCGCATCGACGTGGTCAGCACCGTCGCCGTGATCGGGCTGGGCGCCCTGGGCGGCGCAATGACCGACCCCCAGGCGCGGGACTTCCTCCTGGGCCAGTTGAACGGCCGGGTGTTGCCCGTGCCCGGTGTCAACTGGTTGCATCTAGAGGTGAACACGGGCGGCAACAACTTGATGCTCGGTATGCATGTGGATGTGGGCGCCCTGCTGCCGGCCAGCCTCGGCTTCGGCCCCGGCTCGCCGCAGGCCATCGGCGGCCCACCCCAGCCGGAGCCTTTCGTGCCCGGCCAGCGCATGGTGCAGCGCAGCGCCGGGGCCGGCACGCCCGCCGCGGATACCGCGCTGGCGCAGCGCATCGCCGCCGCGTCCGGCAGCGGCAGCCGCCTGGATACGACGGTCCAGCGCCAATTGGAGGCTGGGCTGGGCGCCGACCTGTCGAGTGTGCGCGTCCACACCGGCGGCGAGGCCGACCACCTGGCCCGCTCCGTGGACGCGGTGGCCTTCACCACCGGCGCCGATATCTTCTTCCGCTCCGGCGCTTACAACCCCAGTACGCCCGATGGACTCCACTTGCTGGCCCACGAGGCCACCCACACCGTGCAGCAGGCGGCGGGGCCGGTGGCCGGCACCCCGGCAGCCGGGGGCGTGTCGATCAGCGACCCCGCGGACAGCTTCGAGCAAGCGGCGGAACAGACGGCGGCGAGCGTGGTCGCCGGCATGAGCCAAGCCGCCGCGCCTGCCGCGGACTCCGCCGCGCCCGTCCAGCGCCAGGCCGATCCCAATCGGGCCGGCGTCGCGCTCGGCGGCCTGCGCAGCCGCGGCCCGACTGTCGTCCAGCGCTCGCTGGCCGGCAGCTTCCCCACCACCGACGGCGGCTTTGAGATGGGCATGATCACGCGCGAGGATGCGGGCACCGGCGCGGGCACCAACCGTAGCGGTCTCGAAGGCGATATTAAGTTTATCCCGAATACGACCGCGCCCTATTCCAACAAAATCGGCCTGATCCAGATCGTAAAGCTGACCGACGCCGGGGGCGCGAACGTCGAACCCGCGTCTTTGCCCACGGCCCGCGCCCCGCGCCTGCGCACCGCGGAAGACGCGCTCACCGGGGTCGAAAAAGGCTTCTTCACCGACGTGCTGCACAACGACTTCGGCAACACGAATAAGGACGCGCCCGAACGCTCCGCGCTGCCGCCGCACTACGCGGGCGGCACCCCGATCTTCGGCTTCAAGCGCTCGGAAGACCCGGCGGACATCAAGAACGCCGAACTGCATGATTTCCCCAGCACCGATAGCGTCAGCAGCAATCTCGACTTCAGCTTCGAGACCGTGGCCCGCGGCGACGACGTGATCCACACCTATGGCGCGGTGAAGTGGGCCTTCGGCCTGCGCGCCGGCAAGGTCGTCAACGAGACAATTGCCGTCCACGACGGCGAGTCGGCCACCTTTACCGCGGCCCTGGACAAGCACCGCGACTTCTATACGCACGAACCGGTGACGTTCTACTTTGACTTTGACAGCGACACGCTGGCGCCCGCCGAGATCGACAAGATCGACACCTTCCTGGACTACCTGACCCGCAACGCCGACGTGCGCCTCACCGCGACCGGCTTTGCCGACCATCGCGGCGACCCCGGCTACAATCGGCGGCTGGCCCGCAACCGCGCCGAAGCCGTCGCCCAGGCGCTGCTGACCAAGGGCGTGGATGCGGCGCGCATCAATCCGACTGCCACCAGGGGTGCGACCGAGGATTTCACGCAGGACGCCGTTACGGACCAGGACCGCGACGCCAACCGCCGGGGCAACCGCAACGTGATCCTGACTTTCGAGCGCGTGCCGGTTGCCGCGCCCGCCCCGGCGCCGGGTCCCGCGCCGGCCGGCCCGTGATCGCGCCGGTAGAGGAGGTAACGCATGGCTGCATCGATTGACGATTTGATTGCCCGCCTGCACTCCGACGACGGCGATACCCGCGCCCTGGCCCTGGGCGATCTGACCGCCCACGGCACGGCGGCGACGCCCGCCCTGCTGCTGGAGCTGCAGAGTCCGGACGCCCGTGTCCGCGCGTTGGCCGCGGAGGGCCTGGGCACAATTGCCGATCCCGCCGCCGCCGATAGTCTGGCCGCCGCCGTCCATGACAGCGACGACAAGGTGCGCGCCCGCGCCGCGACGGCGCTCGCCAATATCGGCGACCCGCGCGCCCTCGACGCCCTGATCCAGACCATCGAGGACTTCACGGATGTGCTCCACGGCGAATACTCGCTCTCGACCTACACGCTGATGGGCTTTGGTCCGGCGGCCCTGCCCGCCGTGGCGCCCCTGCTGAAGGCGCCCTATGTGCTGACCCGCACCAAAGCCTACTGGATTATCCGCAAGAACGTCACCCGGATGCTGGGCGACGAAGCCGCCTGGGATACGCTCTGGCAA
>JAICKM010001048.1 GCA_025927935.1 Chloroflexia bacterium
GGCGCGGCGGTGGCCGGCGCGACGCTAACCGGGGCGCCCTGGAGTTGCGCGCCAAAGGAGCCGCCGCCGGAGCTGACAAAGCCGCGATCCCACGTGGCGGCGGGCGCTGCCCCCGACTCACCGGGGCTGCCGGCGGGCGGCGCAAAGGCCGATCCGGCAGCCGGCGCTGCCGCGGTGGCGGTCTCGTCGGTGCGCGGGGGCCCGACGATAATCCAGAAGGCCCCGCCCCGGCCCCGCCCGCCCAGGCGTTGCACGATGCGCCCTTCGCGCGTCACGGGCGCGGAGGCGAGATCGAGCAAGGCGAGGCGAATTGCGTTCAAGAAGTAGAGGATGCCGATGCACAAGACCAGCGAGGCGAAGCCACACAACCCCACGCTGAAAAAGGGCCCCGTGAACTCGCCCCCGTTCCCATTGGCGATATCGAGGGTGATGTTGATCGTGATAAAGGTGAGGATGCCCAGGAAGAGGACAAGAAAAACAGCCCCGGCCAGCGAGGCGAAAATCGGTGGCATATAGTGGAAGGGCACCGGCGCGTCGCCGGCCCCGACTGCAACGCCCCGTGGCGGTCGCCGCCGGGGCATCGACGAGTCGAGTTGCGTGTTTCTCACTCGCCGTTATCCTCCTGATCGCCCAGCCGGCCCTCATCGCCGGGGTGGGTGCCCGGCGTCCCATAACCATACATACCCGAACTACCGTGCTCGCGTTCAAAGCCGGGCGGATGGCGCACGAAGCGACTTAGCAGTACCTCATCCTCGTAGCCCTGCTCGGTTTTTATGTAGGCATGGCGGCGGCCTTCTTCCTGGAAGCCGAACTTGCTGTAGAGGTTGAGCGCGCGGCGGTTGGACGACCGCACGCTGAGCGTGATCTTTTCAAGATCTTCCTGCGCCTCGGCCCATTCCATGGCATATTGGGCCAGTGCCGACCCCAGTCCCTGCTCGCGATATGCGGAGCGCAGCCACATGCTCAGATCGGCGGTGTGGCGAATGAATTCGGGCCGCCCGCGCACCAGCGAGAGGCTGCCGGCCACTTCGAGTTCAGACCGCGTCTGCTCGTTTTCCAGCAGCACGGCCAGTACCAGAAAGTCCACCCCGCCCAGGGCAAAGCGAATCCAGCGTTGCTCCAGTTCGGGGGTGATATCCCAGGCCCGGCGCAGCAGGAAGCGGCCTTCGTTGGCGACTTCGTTCAGCGCCTGGAGCATCAAGTGGGCGTCGGTTTCCCGCGCGTGGCGCAGCAAAACCGCGCGCCCGTCGCGCAGATGGACCAGGCGTTCCCCTGGTCCGCTTGCCTGACCATCGAAGCTGTCTCGTTCCACGGCTAACCTCTCATTATTCATGTTGCAATTATAGGCAGAGGATCGGGCAGCGTCAAGGACCAAGTGGAGTAGAAATCGACCAACTGCCGTAGTAGCAGGCCACGCACCCCTGCGCGGCGCCCGCGAACCGGCGCCCGGCGCGCGCCGGGCCGTGCTTGACACTGCCGGCGCCGGACTTCTATAATGCCCCATGATCCACTGGACTTCCCCGGCCCGGCTGATTCGTCTGCTGGGCTGCTTTGTGCTGGGGCTGGCGTTGCTGACCGGGTGCGACTTGTTCGCGCCGTCGCCCAATCCCACGCCGGTCTCCGGCCAAACACCGGGCGCCCCTGCCGCCAGTCCGGCGGCCACCCTCACTAGCGGCCCGGCGGCGACCGCAGCGCCCAGCCCGACCACGCCGGCCAATGTGCCGCGCGGCGGCACGCTGACGGTGCGCATTGCGCACGACGTGACGACGCTGAACCCGCTGTTCGTGGATAAAGGGCCGGGCAACCAGGATGCCGCAGCCGCCCAGGTCAC
>JAICKM010000035.1 GCA_025927935.1 Chloroflexia bacterium
CGGCCCCTACAGAAGTTGCAGCGTGTAGCGCGTCAGCAGCGCCGGGTTGTCCGGGTCCGCGGTGACGTTGACGACGGTGTAACCGCCGGCAAACGCCGCCTCGAACAGGGCGCGAGTGCCCATGCGCCAGTCCATCGCCACATCCTGGTGCTCGCGCTTGATCGGTTGGAACTCGCGCGGGATCTGGATGCCGATTGTGCGCCCTTCCCATCCCGACTGGGTGCCCGCCAGCACCGGCACGTCGTCGCGCATCGCTACCTGCGTGAGCGCTACGACGGCGACCGGGGCATCCACCCGCCGGTCCATCTCGGCGCACTGGCGCACCCGGCCGCTGTTCAGTTCCCAGCGCACTTGCAGCCGGTCGGTGGGCAGCAGGGCGTTCAAGCCGTCGCGCATCTGGCCGTAGATATGGCGCTTATAGGTCCGGCTGATCGCGCCCAGCTTGGCGATGTTCAGCGTGGCGTTGCGCGACTCCAGCGGATCGAACGTCCAGGTGCAGACCTCCAGCCCCTGGGCCAGCAAAATCTCGCGCTGGGCCATCTTCATGCGCCAGGCGATGTTCTGGTTGCTGTAGTCGGGATGCACGGCGGCCATGTGCGAGCAATGTTTGAGGCCCGCGCCCTCGCGCCCCAGGAAGCCGAGCACGAAGCCAACCAGCCGCCCCTCCGGCGTGAACGCACCGAGCACCAGCCCGCCCTCTTTCTGCAAGGTGATCATCATATGCAGCGGCACGGCCTCAATCGGCCCCGACTGCCAGCAATCCTGCTGCAACTGCTCCGCCGCCACATACTCATCGGTACTCGCCAGGCGGCGAATCGTAATGGGTTCTGCCATCGTATTTGTATCGCCCTTGTCACTCTGAGCGCAGCGAAGAGTCTCGCCGCATCCCCGCGCGTGTGATAAGCCTACTTGTCCTCGTCCCCTACTGCTGGACCGTCAATCCACTCACCAGGACCATACACGATTAACTCTTGCACAATGCGCTCGCATTCATCCTGTGCCTCCAGCAGCGGCAGCGGCGCGATATACCCGCTCGTCCAGTCTGTATAGCGCGCATCCGATGCCTCGACCACGGCAACCGAGGGCAGCCAACCATCCTCGCTGTAGTCAGGCCGCCCGTAATCTACCTGCCGCACCATAACGGCAACCGTTCCAAAAGCTGCCTTAATTTCTTTCCGCCAGGAGGTGTTTCCGTCCTGAACCCACGCACTCATAAAAACATCCCTGTCGTAGCTACGCATGTAACCTGACGGCTGAGGGCTGATAGCTAACCGCTAAATATGCAGCAACAGACTCGCCAGCAGGGCAGTGCGCGGGGCCAGGTCCGCGACGGCGACGTACTCGTGGTCAGTGTGTGCGCCGTCGCCGCAGGCGCCGAGGCCGTCCAGGGTGGGCACGCCGAGGGCCGCCGTGAGGTTGCCGTCGCTGGCGCCGCCCGTTGCCGTCTCTTGCAAGTCGAGACCGATTTCGCGGCCCAGGCGGCGGGCGAGATCGAACAGGCGCACCGTGCCGGGCGGGCGCTCCATCGGCGGGCGGTCCACGCCGCCGGTCACGGCCACGCCGGCGCCGGGCAACACCGGTTGCAGACCCAGGATGCGGTCGCTGATGCGCCGGGCGTCGTCCCAGGTGGTGACGCGCAGATCGACGTGCGCCGTCGCCTCGGCGGCCACGGTGTTGACCGCCGTGCCGCCGCTGATCTGGCCGACGTTGACCGTCACGCCGCGCCCGTAGTCGGTGAGGGCGTTCAGGGCCAGGATCTGGTGGGCCAGTTCGGCGATGGCGCTCACCCCGGCGGCGTGATCCACGCCCGCGTGCGCGGCCCGGCCCTGCGTGGTCACGGTGAACATGCCGGTGCCTTTGCGCGCCGTTTTCAGCGCGCCGTTGCCCGCCGCCGGTTCCAGCACCAGCACGGCGGCGGCCTGCCGCGCCGTCTCCTCGATCAGCGCCCGCGAGTCGTAGCTGCCGATCTCCTCGTCCGCCGTGCTGATCAGGATCACCGGGCGGGGCAGGGGCCGGCCCGTGGCGATCAGCGCGTGCAGCGCGGCGCCCGCCATCAGCAGCCCCGCCTTCATGTCGTAGCCGCCGGGACCGTAGCAGCGGCCCCCCTCCACCCGCGGCAGGTTGTGGGCCAGGCTGCCCAGCGGATGCACCGTGTCGTGGTGGCCCAGCAGCAGGATCGGCTCGGAATCGCCGATGCCGGTCCAGGTCGCGCGCACCAGGGCGCCATGCGCTTGCCCCGGCACCACATCCACCTGTGCGCCGCGTGCCGCCATGTGCGCGCCCACGATCTCGGCCATGCGGGTCGTCGTCGCCGGATCGGTCGAAGGCGATTCGACGGCGCACCAGACGAGCAGGTCTTCGACGAGCGCCTCGGTTTGTGCGGTCAGGGCCGCGAGCAAGTCTTGCAACGAAACCTCCTGCGGTTAGGGACGAAAGCTCTGGCTGTGGAGGGTCACGGCGGCCAGCGCATCCCGGTCCACGGTCACGCCCAGGCCCGGCGCCGTGGGCACGGTGATCGTGCTGTCCGGGTTCAGGCTGAAGGCCGGCGCGGCGATGTCCTGCTTGTAGTAGCGGTTGCTGGCCGAGATGTCGCCCGGCAGAGTGAAGCCGGGCAGGCTGGCGATGGCGAGGTTGGCGGCGCGCCCGATGCCGGTTTCCAGCATCCCGCCGCACCAGACCGGCACCTCCCGGCTGCGGCATAGCTCCTGGATCGCCCGCGCGGGCAGCAGGCCGCCCACCCGGCCCACCTTGATGTTGATGATCCCGCAACTGCCCAGGTCGAGCGCGGCGCGGGCATCGGCCACGCTATGGATGCTCTCATCGAGGCAGATTGACGTGGCGAGTTGGCGCTGCAACAGGCTGTGCTCATAAATATCGTCGTGGGCCAGCGGCTGCTCGATCATGATCAGCTTGAAGGCATCGAGTTGGAGCAGGAGGTCGGCGTCGGCCAGCGTGTAGGCCGAGTTGGCGTCGGCCATCAGCGCCACGTCAGGGAAGGCGTCGCGCACGGCGGCGACATAGCTCACATCCTTGCCCGGCTTGATCTTCAGCTTGATGCGCGCATAGCCCTCAGCGATGAACCCGGCCACCACGTCGCGCAGCGCCTCCGGCGACTCCTGGATGCCCACGCTCACGCCCACCGGCACGCGGTCGCGGGTGCCGCCGAGATAGGCCGCCAGCGATTGCCCGGCTTGCGCGCTGAGCAAGGCCGCCGCCGCGCCTTCGAGCGCCGCCTTTGCCATATTATGCCCGCGCACCCAGGCCCAGCGGCTTTGCAGCTCGGCCAGGTCGGTCAGCGGGCGGGCGAAAACCAGCGGGATCAGGTAGCGGGTCAGGATCGTCCAGCAGGTGTCCAGCGTCTCATAGGAGTAGGACGGCTCCTCGAAGGCCACCACCTGGCCCCATCCGGCGCCATCAGCCGCGCGCAGCTCGACGGTGATCGTCTCGCGCACGACATCGCGCCCGAAGCTGGTCTCGAACGGCGTGACGAGCGGCATGGCGATATGGGTCAGCGTAATTTGTTCAATCGTGGTCATAGTGTCTCCTGGCGGCGCCTGCCCTTGTGGATCCGGGGAGGGGACGGGGGCCTGATTGCGATAATTATACCCCGCCCGGCGCCCGGCTGCCAACCGCGGCCCGCGCGCCGGTAGTCTCCGGGGGCTATCGCGTGTATAATCAGGGTGATCAGGAGGAGCCATGCGTGTGGTCCGGCCAACCAATCTACCGCAGCCGCTAACCAGTTTCATCGGGCGCGAACAGGAAATCGCCGCCATCCGGCGCCTGCTCGGCAGCGCCCGGCTGCTCACGCTCACCGGCACCGGGGGCAGCGGCAAGACCCGCCTGGCCCAGCAGGTGGCCGCCGCCGTCGCGGATGACTTCCGCGACGGCGTGCTGTTCGTGCCGCTGGCCGCGCTGCGCGATGCGGCCCTGGTCATCCCGACCATCGCCGGGGCGCTCGGCCTGACCGAAGCCGGAGGCCGCCCGCTGGTCGAGAGCCTCCAGCAGCATTTGCGCGACCGGCAGTTGCTGCTGGTGCTCGACAACTTCGAGCAGGTCAGCGAGGCCGCGCCCGCCGTCGCCGGGCTGCTCGAAGCCTGCCCCGAACTGCGCGCCCTCATCACCAGCCGCGCGGCGCTGCATGTCTACGGCGAGCAAGAATTTGCCGTGCCGCCGCTGGCCCTGCCGTCCGATAGCGGCGCGGCGGGCGCGCTGCCCGACTCGGAGGCCGTGCGCCTGTTTGTCGCCCGCGCTCGCGAGAACAGCCCGGACTTCCAACTCACCGCCGAGAATGCGGCGGCGGTAGTCGAGATCTGCCGGCGACTCGATGGGCTGCCGCTGGCAATCGAACTGGCCGCAGCCCGGCTCAAGATCCTGTCACCCGCGACCATACTGGCGCGGCTGGCCGGCTCCGCCGGGGCGCCCACCCTGCGCCTGCTCACCGGCGGCGCGCGAAACCTGCCCGCGCGCCAGCAGACCCTGCGCGAGGCCATTGCCTGGAGCTACGATCTGCTCGACCCCGCGGAGCAGACCCTGTTCCGCCGCCTGGCCGTCTTTGCCGGCGGCTGCACGCTGGAGGCCGCCGAGACGGTCGCCGGCGATGCCTCCGCCGGCCCGGCGCTGTTGATCCTCGATGGGGTGGCTTCGCTGATCGACAAAAGCTTACTGCTACGCACGGGCCGCCCGAACAGTGATCCGCGCTTCAGTATGCTGGCGACGATCCGCGAATACGGGTTGGAGCGCCTGGAGGAGAGCGGGGAAGCGATCGGGGTGCGCGACCGGCATGCCGCCTACTACCAGGCGCTGGCAACGTCGACCGAGCCGGCGTTGCGCGGGCGGCAGCAGGTGGATTGGCTGGCCCAACTGGAGGCTGAGCACGATAACTTGCGCGCCGCGCTGGGCTGGACCCTGGAGCGGCAGGACATCCCCGCGGCCCTGCGCATGGCCGGCGCGCTCGGCTGGTTCTGGAACCTGCGCGGCTATTTCAGCGAGGGACGCGCCTGGCTCGAACGGGTGATGGCGGTCGTGCCGCCCGGCGAGCGGACCCAGGCGCGCGCCCTGGTGCTCAACTGGGCCGGGGTGCTGGCTTTCCGCCAGGGCGACATCGTCCGTGCTGCCGCCCTGCTGGACGAAAGCGCGGGCATCTTCCGCGAAGTGGGCGACAGCGGCGGGCTGGCCTATGCCCTGGTGGTGCTGGGGCTGGTTGTGCTCTACCAGGGCGACCCGGCCCGTGCGCGCCAATTGCTGGAGGAGAGCGTCGCGCGCTTCCGGGCCGACGACAACACCTGGGGCGTGGCGCTGGCGCTGCGCAACCTGGGCGAAGTCGCCACGACCGAAGGCGACCTGGCGACGCGGCGGGCCTTGCTGGAGGAAAGTGTGCGGCTGTTCCGCGAGGTGGGCGACAACTGGGGGCTGGCCCTGGCGCTCAACAACGCGGGCGATGTCGTGCGCGGGCAGGGCGATGCCGGGCAGGCGGCCCATCTCTTCGCCGAGAGCCTGGCCCTGTTCCGCGAACTGGGCGACAAGCAGGGCATCGCCTGGTGCCTGGCCCAGATGGCGGGCGCAGCGGCCGCGGCGGGCCAGGCCGAGCGGGCGGCCCGGATTTTCGGCGCGGTGGCCGCCCTGCTGGAGTCGATTGCCGCCCGCCTAGACCCGGTGGACCGCGCGGAGTACGCACACAGCGTTGCCGCCGTGCGCGCGCAACTGAGCGAACCGGCCTTCGCAGCGGCCTGGGCCGAGGGCGCCGCCCTCTCCCTCGACGCGATCCTGGCCTATGCCGCCGCCCCGCCGAATCCGCCGGTCTTGCCCGCCCACGCGCCGTCTGCCGCTGCCGACCCCGATGCTCTGACCCCGCGCGAGATCGAGGTGCTGCGCTTGCTGGCTGCCGGCCTGACCGACGCGCAGATCGCGGACCGGCTGTCGCTGAGCGCGCGCACCGTGCAAACTCATGTGCGCTCCATTTACAGCAAACTGGACCTTACGACCCGCAGCGCCGCCACTCGTTATGCTATGGAACACCACCTGGCGTGAACCCGGCAGCCGCGCCGTGGCGCCCCTCTCCGCGGGCTGTACTCGTTTGACGCGACGCGCGCTGAGGGGTACAATAGAGAGTCTATGGAAACTGACAAGGCGCGACTCCAGGCCCACGTGCATGGGCGAGTCCAGGGCGTAGGCTACCGCGTATTTGTGCGTGACGCCGCGCGCCGGTTAAACCTCGCGGGCAGCGTGTCCAACGAGGAGGATGGCAGCGTGCGGGTCGTCGCCGAAGGGGCGCGGGCCGATCTGGAGCGCCTCCTGGCCGACTTGCATCGCGGGCCGTTCGCGGCGGTGGTGACGCGGGTGGACGTCAGATGGGATGCGCCCGCCGGGGAACCGGTCGGGCGGTTTGAGGTGCAGGGGTGAGTGCGATCGCCGGCGGCTCCGAAGCGGGCCGCGGGGAGGCGCTCGCCGCCCCCGGTCCCGCGCCGGCGCAAGCCGATTCGCGATACCGGAAACTGGCCTGGCTGGTCATGGGCACAGGCTTCGTGATCTTTTGCCTGCTGTGTGCGGGGATCGTGGTGGGCGCGGCCTATTATAGCCAGCATGCCAGCGTAGTGCCGGAGACCGCCGCGACCGTCGAACTGGCCCACGGCACCAAGTTGGAGGTCCAGCATGCCGGGCAGAAAGCCTGGAACCTCGTCTCCAAAGCCACCCAGGTGTCGGAAGGCGACTCGATCCGCACCGGCCAGGATACCGACGCCTTGCTCACACTGTTTGACCAGAGTACCGTCCAACTCTACTACAGCAGTACCGTGACCCTGAAACGAATCCGCAGCAGCCAGTTTCTCAATCAATTCAAGGAAATGCGTCTGGTGCAGAGTTCGGGCAGTATCAAAGTGGCGGCGGCGGCGCTCGGGCCCTACAATACGATGGAACTGCAAGTCACCAATCCGGACGGCAAGGTCGCGGTGGGCGTGCCGGAGAACAGCGTCGCCGTGATCACGCTGGACACGCCGGCCGCCGACAATGCGTACATGACCGTGGCGACGCGCACGGGCACGTCCTGGGTGCGCACCACCGGCCCGCGGCGGATCATCCCCATCGGGGAGATGTGCCGGGTCGAACCGGATTACACGGTGACGGCCCCCGGCCAGGAGGAGATCGAACTCGTCGACAACAGCGAGTTTGTGAAGCCGGCCGACAACCCGAACACGGAGATTGCCGCAGGCTGGCGCTTGTCGCCGCTTAACCCGGCGGCGGAACAGATCATCGCCACCCGCAGCACGGAGACGTTCTTCGGCAAAACCGTCTATACCGCCAACTTCTTGCGCGCCACCCAGAGTACGGAGTTGGCGACGGTCCGTATCCGGCAGGACATGGACATCCCGGTCAACTTCTATCAACAACTACAGGTGCAGGCGGCCGTCAAGCTCGTCGAGCCGTCGTTCATCGGGCCGGGCCTCTATCCGCTCACCTTACGTGTGACCTATGAGGACCTGGATGGGGTGACGCGCCTGTGGGAGCGCAACTTCTATGCCGGGCCGCTACCGTACCCGCCTGAAACCGGCACCATCGCTCTGGATGCGGGCACCTGGAAGGAATTACCGCAGGAACTGCCGTCCGGGGGCGATGCGGCGGCGAGTTGGGACTTGATGACGCAATCGCCCGCGCCCGCCCGCATTAAGGCGGTGGAAGTGATCGTCACCGGCTATAGTTTTAATGCCTCGGTATCGGGCATATCGCTCACCGCCCGATGAGGCGCATTCTGTTTCGGTTTTGTTTCAGTTGTTTCAGTAAGGAGGTTTCTCTTGAGTAAGATTAGTGTGGTCGGGGTGAATTATGTGGGTCTGGTGACCGCGGCCTGTTTCGCGGACCTGGGCAATGAGGTCATGGGTATCGAGATCGTGCCGGAAAAGGTGGAACGCCTGCGCCAGGGGATTTCGCCGATCTATGAGCCGGGGATCGAAGAGGTGTTGCAACGCAACCTCAAGGCGGGCCGTCTGAATTTTACGACCGATTATGCCGAGGGCCTGCGGGGCGCCGACTTCGTCTTCATCGCCGTCGGCACGCCGGAGGGGCCGGATGGGGCCGCCGATATGTCGCAGGTCGAGTCGGCGGCGCGGTCCATCGGCCGGCATGCGTCGAACGACTTGATTGTCATCAACAAGAGCACCGTGCCCATCGGCACGGGCGACCTGGTGACGCGCCTGGTGGGCGAGCACATCAAGCCGGGGCTGAAGTTCTCAGTCGTGTCCAATCCGGAGTTCTTGCGCGAGGGCGCGGCGCTGGGCGACTTCATGGCGCCCGACCGCGTGGTGCTAGGCTCCGCGAACCGCGAGGCGTGCGAGAAAGTAGCCGCCCTCTACGAGCCGTTGAATACCCCAATCATCATCTCCGACATCCGCACCGCTGAGATGATCAAATATGCGTCGAACGCGATCCTGGCGACGCGCATCTCGTTCATCAACGAGATCGCGCATATCTGCGAGACGCTCGGCGCCGATGTGAAGCAGGTGGCGCTGGGCATGGGCTATGACAAGCGCATCGGCCACCAGTTTCTGGACGCCGGGATCGGCTATGGCGGCTCGTGTTTCCCCAAGGATGTGAAGGCCCTGGCCCATATGGCCGCGTCCAACGATTGCCACCCGCAGTTGCTCAACGCGGTGATGGACATCAACACCGACGCGCGGCGCCTTTTCGTGGAAAAGATCACCCATCTGCTGGATGGCGATCTGCACGGCAAGCGGATCGGCGTGTGGGGCGTGTCGTTCAAGCCGAACACGGATGACATCCGCGAGGCGCCACAGATCGATATCATGAAGCAACTGTGTGCGCTGGGCGCCACGGTGCAGGCGTATGACCCGGTGGCGATGGAGAACGCCCAGCGCGTGGTGCCCGATGTGGCCTATTGCTCCAACGCCTATGAGGCCGCCAACGGTGCCGACGCCGTGCTGCTGCTCACGGAATGGAACGAGTTCAAGCAACTCGACATGGCGCGCGTGCGCGGTAGCTTGCGCCGCCCGCTGCTGATCGACGGCCGCAACCTCTTCGTCCCGGCGGAGATGCGCGGCCAGGGCTTCGAGTATGTGTCCGTGGGCCGGCCGTGACCGCCCGCCGCGAGTTCAGCCCCAGCCGCCTGGCGGGGGAGCCGTCCTGGCTGGCCGCGCTCGGCCTCAGCCTGGACGACGCGCATGACGGCCTGTTGCAGTGCGGGATCGACGTAATCGAGATCCCGCGCATCGCGGCGGCCATCGAGCGCTGGGGCCAGCCGCTGCTGGATCGCGTCTGGACGCCGGGCGAGCAGCGGCTCTGCCGCGGGCGCGTGCCCGAACTGGCGGCGCGTTTCGCAGCCAAGGAAGCCATCTCGAAGACACTGGGCACCGGCATTCGGGGCATTCGCTGGCGCGAGATGGAGATCCTGCCCGACCGCCGGGGCAAGCCGCTGGTGTTTTTGCACGGCGGGGCACAGGAACGGGCCGCGGCGATCCACCTGACGCGCTGGGCGGTGAGCCTGACCCATGGCCGCGACCTGGCCCTGGCCTTTGTCGTGGCCTCCGGCGACCCGGCTGCGGCGCCGGAGCAGGAGCGTTAGCCCATGAACGCCGGGATGCCCACCGGACTGGTGACAGCCAACGAAATGCGGACCATCGAGGCCCGCGCCGCCGAGCGCGGCGAGACCGGGCCGGTGCTGATGGACCGGGCGGCGCGCCGGATCGCAGCCATGATCGCCGAGCGCGTGCCGCGGGTGCAAGGCCACGCGCCGCGCGTGCTGGTGCTGGTCGGCCCGGGCAACAACGGCGGCGATGGCCTCTGGGCCGCCCGTTACCTGTGCGAGCGCGGCGTGGAAGCCACGGCTTACCTCTGGCATCGCGCGGGCAATGCGGATGCCGCGCTGGCCGGGGCGGAAGAGGGCGGGGTATCTATCGTGCGCGCCGCCGAAGACGCGGACGGCTGGCGCCTGGCTGCCATGCTGGAGGAGGCGGCGGCTGTGGTCGATGCGCTGCTTGGCTTCGGCTTGCAGCGCGACATCACCGGCGAACTGGCGGCGATCCTCACGGCGGTTCATGACGTAGTTGCACGCCGGGCCGCCACAGCCCGGCCCTTGCCGGTCTTTGCGGTGGATCTGCCTACAGGCATTGATTCAGATACGGGCCGCGTGCGCGGCGTGGCTTTACCCGCCCAGGTCACCATCACTTTGGGGGTGGCTAAACGCGGGCTGTACCTGTACCCAGGAGCAGCCTACGCGGGGGAAATTATCCTGGGGGATATAGGAGTCGGAGACTTGACTGATAATGTACAGGTAACGAACACGACAGCCGAGCAGGTGCGCGGCTTGCTGCCCGCCCGCCCGGCGGACGCGAACAAAGGCACCTTCGGCAGCGTGCTGATCGTGGCCGGGTCGCTGAACTACATCGGCGCGGCGGTGCTGTCCACGATGGGCGCGATGCGCATCGGAGTCGGCCTGGCGACTCTGGCGACGCCGATTGAGTTGCTGCCCATCGTGGCGGCCAAGTTGACGGAATGCACCTTCCAGCCGCTGCCCGGCGACATGGGTATCCTGACCGAGCGCTCCGTCAAGCCGCTGTTCGATGCCCTGAGCGAGCGGCAATACAAGGCGCTGCTGGTGGGTAACGGCCTGGGCCGCGAGAAGGAAACGCTCAACTTCCTGCGCGGCGTGTTGCAGGATAAAGCGAGCGCCGCGCCCGCCCGGACGCGGGCGGCGCATCTGGGTGGCTTTGGTCTGGCCCGCCACGTCGAACCGCCCAAGCAGGAAGCTCCGGAGGAGGACAAGACCCCCGGCTTGCCGCCCCTGGTGCTGGACGCCGACGGGCTGAACCTGCTGCACCAGATCGAGGGCTGGGCGGGTCGCCTGCCCGCCGATACGATCCTCACACCGCATCCCGGCGAGATGGCCCGTTTGCTGGACAGCGACGTGGAGACGGTGCAGGCCGACCGCGTGGGCTCGGCGCAACGCGCCGCCGCCGAGTGGAAGGCCATCGTGGTGCTCAAGGGCGCCAACACCGTGATCGCGGCGCCCGATGGGCGGGTGGCGGTCAACCCGGCGGCCTCCGCCGCGCTCGCCACGGCGGGCACCGGCGACGTCCTGGCCGGGTGCATCGCCGGGCTGCTAGCCCAGGGCCTCGCGCCGTTCGACGCTGCCGTGGCCGGGGTCTTTGTCCACGGCCAGGCGGGCCTGCTGGTGGCCGAGGAACTGGGCGACGCGGGCGCCCTGGCGGGCGACCTGGCCGAGGCGCTACCCCACGCGTTACGCGAAATCAAGGGCTGATTATGAGCGGGACCGTGCCACCCGGTGCGCCGGTCGCGAGGGACATGCCTGAGACGGAGAATGGACGCGCCGCGCCGCGCTGGCGGGGCCGCCCGGTTTGGATTGAGATCGACCTCGACGCCGTCGCCGAGAACGTGCGGCGGATCGCGGCGTGGGTCGGGCCCGGCACGGCGGTGATGGCGGTGGTCAAAGCCGACGGCTATGGCCTGGGCGCCGCCCAGATCGGCATGGCGGCGCTGGCCGGCGGCGCGACCTGGCTGGCCGTGGCCTCCGTAGACGAGGGTGTGCAGTTGCGCGAGGCCGGGATCGATTCGCCGATCCTGGTGCTGGGGCCGGCCACGCCGTGGGAGATGAGCCGGGCCGTGGCCGCCCGGCTCACGATTACGGTCAACAGCCTGGATGTGGCGCGGGCGCTGTCGGCGGCGGCGCGGCAGGTACGGGTGCGCGCGCCGGTCCACCTCAAGCTGGACACCGGGCTGAATCGCTACGGGCGCCACCCCGAAGAACTGGTGGCGCTGGCCCAGACCCTGGCCGCCATGCCGGGGCTGCGGCTGGAGGGCCTCTATACCCATTTCGCCAATGCCGGCGAACCGGAGGACGACTACGCCAGCCGCCAACTCGACACGCTGCTGGACGTGCAGCGGCGGCTGGCGCGCCTGGGCATCACCTTTTCCATTGTCCATGCCGCAAGCAGCGAAGGGGTGCTTGAACTGGCCGAGAGCCACCTTGATCTGGTGCGCGTCGGCATCATGCTCACAGGGCATTATCCGGCGCCCGGCGCCCGGCGCACGGTCAAGCTGGTACCCGTGGTGATGGTACACGCCCGCATCGCCCGCCTGCTGACGGTGCCCGCGGGCGCAACCGTGGGCTACGGGCGCACGTACCGGGCGCCGGGGCCGCGCACGCTGGCGCTGGTGCCCATGGGCTATGCCGACGGCTACCACCGGGCGCTGTCCAACCGCGGCTACATGCTCACCGGCGGGCGGCGCGCGCCGGTGGCCGGGCGAGTCAGCATGGATCAAACGACCATCGACGTGACCGGCATCCCCGGTGTGCGCGAGGGCGATCCGGTCGTCGTGGTGGGCCGCCAGGGCAAAGAGCAGGTCTCGTTCAGCGATCTGGCCGCGCTCATCGACACGATCCCCTATGAGTTGCTGACCCATCTCAACAAACGCCTGCCGCGCGTCTACCTGCAAGGCGGCGAGGTGGTCCAGTTGACGACACTGCTCGGCCAGGTCGATCTCACGCTGGCCGAACCGCTGTCCGGGCTGCCGGAGACCAGTGGCCCGGCCTACGCCGAGTTGCCTGCGATCCCGGTGGACCTGGCCCAATCCTGGCTGGAGCCGGAGGATGGGCACGCACTCGCCGCGCCGGAGCCGGCCCCCCGCCCAGCGCGGCGCAAAGGTCGGGTGGCCGGTATCCGCCGTCCGCCCCGGACTGCCACCGAGTAACGTGGGTGGCTGGGCGTGCAACGCCCGGCCCGGTTGCCCTTGGCCCGACGATACTGCACCTGGGAGGAGGACACATGCGCGCAGTAGACCTGATTCTTGCCAAACGCAACGGCGAAGCGCACACGCGCGAGCAACTGGAGTGGCTGATCGGCGGTATGCTGGACGGGTCGGTGCCCGACTACCAGGTGGCCGCCTGGCTGATGGCTGTTTGCTGGCGCGGTATGACGCCGGAGGAAACCGCCGCCCTCACCAGCGTCATGGTCAACTCCGGGCGGCGGTTGGACTTGAGCGGCGCGGCGCCTTTCGTAGCCGACAAGCACAGCACCGGCGGCGTCGGCGACAAGACGACGCTGGTGGTCGCCCCGCTGGTGGCCGCAGCGGGCGTGCCCATCGGCAAGATGTCGGGGCGGGGTCTAGGCTTTTCGGGCGGCACCATTGACAAGCTGGAGTCGATCCCCGGCTTCCGAGTCCAATTGAGCGACGCCGAGTTTGTCGAGGGCGTGCGCCGGGTCGGCATGGTGGTCGCCGCGCAGACGAGCGACCTGGCCCCCGCCGATGGACGCCTCTACGCCCTGCGCGACGTGACCGGCACCGTGGAGAGCTTGCCGCTGATCGCCAGCAGCATCATGTCGAAGAAACTGGCCGCCGGGGCGGCCGCCATCGTGCTTGACGTGAAGGTCGGCAAAGGCGCCTTCATGAAGACCGAAGCGGCGGCGCGGGAACTGGCCGAAGCGATGGTGTCCATCGGGCGAGCCGCGGGCTTGCAGGTGCGCGCCGTGCTGTCGAGCATGGACCAGCCACTGGGGTACGCTATCGGCAACGCGCTGGAAGTGCGCGAGGCCGTCGAGACGTTGCGCGGCGAAGGCCCCGCCGATCTGCGGGACCTAGCCCTGGCGCTGGGCAGCCAACTGCTGCTCATGGCGGGCAAAGTTACGGACGCCGCAACGGCGCGGCCCGTGCTGCTGGAGGGCCTCCAGAGCGGCGCGGCGCTCGCCAAGCTGCGCGCCTTTGTCGCCTACCAGGGCGGCGACCCCACCTATATCGACCGCCCGGAGCAGTTGCCGGTCGCGCCCGCGATAGTGCCGGTGCCCGCCTCCGCCGCCGGTTACGTCGCCACAATTGACGCCGAGGAACTGGGCCTGGCCGCCGTGACGCTCGGCGCAGGCCGCCAGGTGAAGGGTGCTCAGATCGATCCGGCGGTCGGCTTCATGCTGCGCCGCAAGATCGGCGAGTCCGTGCGCCCCGGCGACTCGCTCATCGACATCCACGCCGCCAGTCCCGCCGGCGCCGCGCAGGTCGCGGAGCGCGTGGCGGCCGCTTTCACGATCAGCCCGGCCCCCGTCCCGGTGCCGCCGCTGATCCTGGGGACGTACTGATCGGCGGCGCTGGGGCGCCGCGCCCGGTGGGCCGCCCGGGTGGGTGGCTCTGGTTGGGCTGGGTGACGGCCACAGTGCTGGGGGCGCTGGGCGGGCTGCTGCTCGTCGCGCTCGTGGTCCCGGCCGCCGTGACCCTGCTTATGCCGGGCGGTCCCACCCTCTGGCCCGCTATTCTCGCAGGCGCCGCGCTCCTGTACTGGGGCGGCCTCGGTGTGGTCCAGGGTATCGCGCTGGCGCGGATCGTCCCTGGGATGCGCGCGGGGGTCTGGGCTGGGGTGAGCGTGGTCGCTGCCTGCGTGGGCTTGCTGCTGAGCATCGCCTTCGGCTGGATCCCCGCGGCGGCCCTGGCCGATATGCTGTTCCAGCAGCCGGAACTGATCGGCGATCTGCTGGTTGCCTGGACCATCTACGGCGCAATCGTCATGGGCCTGGGCCAGGCCCTGGTGCTGCGCCGCTACCTGCGGGGTGGCCTCTGGTGGGCGCCCGCCCCAGGGCTGGGCGTGATCGTCGCGCTGGCCGTGCTCAGCGCCGGGTGGTCGGGGGCGCTGCCCGGCGCGAGTTCGGATGTCCGGCTGGAATCCCTGTTCCTCACCACGGGCGTAAGCTGGGCGGGGGCGGCCATGCTGTCGGGCCTGGTGCTGGTCGTGCTGCTGCGCCGGGCACCGGCCGGTGCCGTGCCCGCGTCTCCAACTTAAGTATGAGTGCCCGGCCCCGTCGAAGGTCACGCCCCGCCGTTAGCCCTTTGGACGATACACGAAATCCCATGGCATGCTATACTAAATCATCACGATGCACCGACGGCTGGCTTTAATGCCCCCGCCCGGTGCATTTTTTTGCCCCCTACGGCTGTTGCTCGTGCTGCTGCCGCCCCGCGTTCCAGCGGCAGCCCCCGGTCCCACAATTTACTCACCCCCGTACTGACCACCGCCCACTGACCACTCGTCTGCTCGACATAAAGTTGGCGGGCAAACTCCCCGCCTAAATGATTGACATAACGCGGGAATCCTGCTAGAATACAAAGCAAGGCGCAAATTATGGGCACGCTGCATGTGGTCAGCACACCGATCGGTAATCTAGAAGATATCTCGATGCGGGCGCTGCGCGTGCTGCGCGAAGTACGGCTGATTGCGGCGGAGGATACCCGCCACATCCGGAAGTTGCTGAACCATTTCGGCATCCCGACTCCGGCGATCAGCTATCACGCCCATAACGAGCGGGCGCGGCTGGAGCCGATCCTGACCGCGCTGGCCGAAGGCGATGTCGCCCTGGTGAGCGACGCCGGGACACCGGGGTTCTCGGACCCTGGCCTGGAATTGATCCGGGCCGCGCTCGCCGCGGGCCATACCGTTACCGCCGTTCCCGGACCGGTCGCGGCCGTCACCGCGCTGATCCTGAGCGGCCTACCGGCAACTCGCTTTACGTACCTGGGCTTCGTCCCCCGGCAGGGGACCGAACGCCGCGCGCTGCTGGCGCAGGTCGCGGAACAGCCCTGGCCGCTGGTCTGTTACGAGGCGCCGCACCGCCTCGTGGACCTGCTCACCGATCTGCTGGCGGTACTTGGGAACCGCCCGTGCGCGGTGGCCCGCGAGTTGACCAAAGTGCATGAAGAGGTGCTGCGCGCCCCGCTGGGCGAGGCGCTGGCGCACTTCCAGGCCACGCCGCCCCGCGGGGAGTTCACCGTGGTGATCGACGGCGCGTCGCCGCCCGATGCGGCCACGCGCGCCGCCGAGGCCAGCAGCCTGGAAGCCCGCGCGGCTGTGCGGCTCCAAGAACTCGTCGCGGACGGCCTGTCACCCCGCGACGCAGTCCAACACGTGGCCGGCGAACTCGGCTTGAACCGGCGCAAAGTCTACAACATCTGGTTGGCATCGTCCCCGCAGGACCCGGCTCGGTAACCGTCGACCGATCCGATCTTGACTCGATGCCGCCCCGGTTCGTGTGCGCCGGAGGATAACCTTCACAGCCCCAGCGTTGGGCGCTGCTCCCTGGCAGGCGGCGATTCGAGCTGCGGTTTGACCGTTTTCCCCGCCAGGCGGGGAGAGAGAGGCGGCAATGCCGGAGACTCAGCGAGTGCCGGAGACCCAGCGAATCGAGGAATTCCTGGCTCATCTGGCGGTCGAAAAGAGCTTTTCAGGGAATACCCTCGCCGCGTACCGCAACGACCTGACCCAGTTTATGGCGTACCTTCGCGGTGGCACCGTGTCCTCGGACCGGGCGCCTGTCGACCGTGGGGATGATCCCTGGGCGGGCGTGGATCGCAGCGATATCATCGCTTTCTTGCTGTTCCTGAAGGAACGCAGCTACGCGACATCGACCGTGGCGCGCAAGATTGCGGCGGTGAAATCGTTCTTCCACTGGGCGGCGGCGGAGAAACTCGTGGCCGACGACCCCACCCAGGACCTGGAGTCCCCGCGTGTCTCCAAGTATCTGCCGCAGGCGATCTCGGTGGATAACGTCGAGACGCTGTTGCTGCAACCCACGCTGGTCGAGACGCCGGAGGCGTTGCGCGACCGCGCCATGCTCGAAGTGCTCTACGCCACGGGGATGCGCGTCAGCGAATTGGTCGCGCTGAACTTGGACGACGTGATCGACGCCGACGATCCGCCGCCCCACGTCAACGGGGCGGTGATCGGGCCGCACATGGCCGTGCGCTGCCAGGGCAAGGGCAATAAGGAGCGCATCATCCCGCTGGATGTCAGTGCGGCCCGCCAGGCGCTGGAGGACTATCTGGCGCGCGGCCGGCCTCGCCTGGTGGGCGAGCAAGAGGAAGACGCGCTCTTCCTCAACCACCGCGGGCAGCGCCTGACGCGCCAGGGCTTCTGGCTCATCCTGAAAGCCTACGCCCGTTCCGCCGGGATCGAGGATGTGACCCCGCACACGCTGCGCCACTCGTTCGCCGCGCACAAACTCAAGGGCGGCACGGCCCTGCGCGAAGTGCAACATTTACTGGGCCACGCCAGCATCTCGACCACGCAGATCTACACCCATGTGGAGAGCGGCAGCGGCGAGGGCCGGCCCAGCACCAAGCGCGGCGGCGTGCGCCGCCCAACGCCGCCGCGCCGAGCCAGCGCCTGATCCGACGCCCCGGCAATCCGGCAACGAATGGCCCGCCGTTTATCCGGCGAGGCCATTTTTATGTAGATGGAGGACCCATGATTGCTGAGCCCTCGGCGGAGTCCGCTGCCCGACTCGCGGAACGCTATCCGCTCACGCACGCCGCTTTCGCCGCCATGCCGGGCGGCGCGGCGACTTTAGAGGCGGTTGCGCGCCTGGAGCGACGCTGGCAGCAAGTTGCGCGCGGGCAGGTGCCACTCGGCATGCTGGGCACCGTGCAGGGGCCGTTGCCCCCGGTGCCGTCCGCTAACGTTTATGATGTGATCATCGCCGGCGGTGGGCTGGGCCTGCTCACCGGATATGCCCTGGCCCGGTTCGGTTGGCGCGTGCTCGTCTTCGACCGCGATGCCGTGGGCTGTGCCCATCGCGAATGGAATATCTCGCGCCGCGAATTGGCCGTGCTGGTCGCGGACAGCCTGTTCACCTGGGACGAGTTGGACCGCTGCGTCGCCACCACGTATGACTACGGCGTGCTGTCGTTTGATGCCGGCGGCACCGGACTCCCGGCCACGCCGCTGCGCCTGGAAGGGGTGCTCGACACGGCGCTCGATGCCCAGGCGTTGCTCGACCTGGCCCGCGAACGCTTCCTGGCCGCCGGGGGCACGATCCTGGATGGCCGGCGCTTCGTGCGGCTGCACACCCGCGCCGCCGGCCCGGTGGAGAGTCTGGTGGAATTGACCGGCCCGGACGGCAGGCCGGAGCGGTACCGTGCCCGGTTGGTGGTGGATATGATGGGATCGATCTCGCCTATCGCCCTCTCCCTGAACGGCGGCCGGCCCTTCGACGGCGTCTGCCCGACGGTGGGGACGGTCGTCCAGGGCCTGGACGTGCCGCCGGGCGCGGGCGACGTGCTGGTTACGGTGGCGGGCACGCAGCAGGGCCGGCAGTTGATCTGGGAAGGCTTCCCCGGTCGCGCCGGGGAAACCACCGTCTACTTGTTTTACTACGACCTGGCGGGGCCGGATCGCGCGCCGCAGCAATCGCTGCTGGATCTCTTCGAGCAGTACTTTGCCCTGCTGCCCACCTACCGGCCACTGCTGCCCGACTTCGCGCACCTGCGCCCGGTCTACGGCTATATCCCGTCGCGGCATGGGCGGCGGGGCGAGACAGCCCGGCGCGGGCTGATCTGCCTGGGCGACGCAGCGGCGGGCCAGTCGCCGCTCACCTTCTGCGGCTTCGGCTCGAACACGCGCCACCTGCCGCATGTCTCGCACGAACTCGATGCGCTGTTGCGGCAAGACCGGCTGGAACCTGGCGATCTGCGGCCCATCGGCCCGCACCAACCCAACCTGAAGCCCACCTGGGCCTTTGCCCGGCTGATGCAGCCCTGGCCGGGCGCCGGGCCGCACGCGGTCAACCGGCTGATGAACGCCTTTTGTGCCGGCTTGCGGGCCGCCGGTCCCGCCGTGACCATGCGTTTTTTGCAGGACCGCCACAGCTTCGGCGACTACCTGCGCATCCTGCTGACCACAGCCCGCCGCCACCCGGAGGTGTTCCGCATCACCTGGCGCGCGCTCGGCCCGCTTGGTCTCCTGCGCTGGGTGCGCGACATCGCCGCCTTCGGCGTGCTGGCCGCGCGGGCGCGGCTGCCCAAATAGGCACATGACTCGCTGACCTGCGTTCATCCACACAGCAGAGGTGCAGAGGACGCAGAGATCGTTGAAGTGAGTATTGTTTTGGACCTTTTGCGCCCATCAGCGGCGGGCGGCTAGTTAGGTAAATGCGCTTAACTTGCAACTCCACTCAATCCGAATCTCTGCGTCCTCTGCGCCTCTGCGGTGCCCGTCCGGATATATGTTGACGCTCCAGCGCGCCGCCCCGTATAATGACGGAGGCCGCCCTATTGCCGGTACACTATGTAAAGGAA
>JAICKM010000782.1 GCA_025927935.1 Chloroflexia bacterium
CACCGACATGGTCTGCTCCTCGCACAGCGCGGAATTGTTCGAGATGGGCCAGCAGGCCACACTGCAGGAGCGGGTCCACGCTTTGCAGGCCGCCGTCGACGCAGCGGGCATTGCCTTGAAGCTCTGGCCGGGCATGGAGATCTTCCTCACGCCGCACACGCCGCAGCATCTGGCCCAGGGCCGCGCCTGGACCCTGGCCGGCAGCCGGTATGTCCTGGTCGAGATTCCCTACGAACCCTGGCCCGCGTACACCGAACAGGTGCTGTTCGAGTTGCAGGTGCAGGGCTATCTGCCCATCCTGGCCCACCCGGAGCGCTACGTCGCCATCCAGCACGACCCAAACGTGCTGTACCGGCTGGCCGAGCGGGGGATCCTGGCCCAGGTGACGGCGGGCGCCTTCGCCGGGTACTTCGGCGAACACACCCGGCGCTGCGCCGTGACGCTCACCGAGCACGGCTTGGTCCAGTTCCTGGCCTCCGACGCGCATAGCAGCACCGACACACGCCGCTTGCCGGCGCTGGCTCAGGGCTACCGCGATCTGGTGCAGATGGTTGGCGAAGCAACGGCGACGGCGATGGCCACCACCGCGCCCGCCCAGGTGCTGGCCGATGCCCCAGTGGCGATTGACGCCCGGCCGGTCGATGCGCCGCGCTCCTTCTTCTCCCGCATGTTCGGCGGGCACCAGGGCCATTGATGAGCGGCGCGGCGGGCTTCTGGAACGCGGCCCGTGCGGCGCTTGCCGAGGCGACCCCCACTCCCGATCCGAGCGGCATGACCATGCGCCCGCCCAGCACCGGCGAGTTTTGGCTCATGGTGCTGCTGATCGCGGGCACCGTGGCCGTCTTCGCCCTCGCCTGGTGGAACAGCAAGCGCGACGAACAGAAGCCGTAGCCACCTTCCCTCCGGCCACTCAGTAGACTGTCCACCAGGATCGGTCATTCTGAGCGTAGCGAAGAATCTCCGTCGCGTAGCCCAGACGACGAGACTCTTCGTTCTGCGCAGAGGGACAGGGGGCGGGGGATAGGCCGATCAGCGTTCCCCGTAGAGCCAGCGGTAGATAGCGTAGTTGTTATAGACGATCTGCACGTATTGCCGCGTTTCCCGGAAGTCGATGTTGTCCACAAAGAGATCCGGGTCGTCGTTGACGCGCCCTCCAGCCCAATCGGGCACGTTGCCCGGCCCGGCATTATAGCCCGCCAGCGCGTAGAGGATGTTGCGGTCGAAGCGAGTGAGTGTGCTTTTGAGATAGTACGCCCCGAAGCGCAGGCTGACCGCTGGCCGGTATAGCTGCGCCTGCTTGAAGTCGGGCATGTGCAACGCGGCGGCAATGCCGGTGGCCGTATCGGGCATCACCTGGGTCAGGCCCTGCGCTCCGGCGCTGGAGCGGGCCGCCGGGTCGTAGGCGCTCTCCTGGCGCACCAGGGCCAGCAACAGCCAGGGATCGACTCCCTGCTCCTGGGAATTCGCGCCGATTAGCTGCGGCCAGACGACCGGGTAGAGCATTTCCTGTGCGGCTCGCGGCAGATCGGCGATCCCGGCGGGCGCCTGTGCCGCCGCCGCGGCCGTTTGCAGATCGCCGGCCACCAGGAAGGCGAGCCAGGGCCAGCGTGCCCGCTGCGCTTGCAAGGCCAGCGCGGCCAGCGCCACACCGTCATTCTCCTCGGCCAGCGTGGATGCCAGGTCGTCGAAAGCCAGGCCGGCCTCGCTCCACAGTCCGACCTGCGCCAGCCCCACCGCGCGCCCATAGGCCGGATCGTCGCTCAGACGCGAGGGCAGGTCGCCCGGCGCGGGCGCCACGCTGCCCGGCTGGCTCCACCCCGCGGCCCAGTCCAACAGATCCACCGCCGCGGCGGCGCCCTGCTGTGGATCGGGCGCGGTGAGATCGGTCAAGCGTTGCTGGGCGGCAGTGGTGGGTCCATTATCGCGGGGCACGACCGTATCCCCGGCCAGGTGGTCAAGGCAGCGCTGGCCCCAGAAGGTGTGGTAAGCGGCGCCCTGGCGCCAGAGCGCCGCCGCCGCGTCCGCCTGGCCCTGCTGCTGCAAGACCCAACCCTGCCAGAACAGGGCGCGTGCCCGCGTCACGGCGTCCGCGCCGGGCAGGCCGGCGGCCACGCGCCAGCGCTCGGCTGCCCCGGCCAGGTCGCCCTGCTTGCGTAACAGCACGCCGGCCTGATCCTGCGCATCCGCGCCGACCGGTTTTTGCGGGTATGCCTGCCCCAGGTAGTCGTAGAGGGTCAGCGCGCCCGTCACGTCCCCAGCGCCGGCACGCAGTCCCGCCCACTGGTACAGCACATCGGGCAGGCGGGCGTCGGCGGTATAGACCTCGGTGAAGCCCTTGTACCAGGAGTCGGCCAGCGTGGTGTTGCCGGCGGCCTGGTAGGCGCGCGCCGTGTACCAGGCGGCGCCGGCACGTTCGGGTCCCGGCGCCTGCACCGTGCGGAAGCTCTCGCAATAGCCGATGGCCTCGGTATACTTGCCCGCGGCATAAGCCACGTGGCAGGCCAGATCGTAGCCCAGCTTCCCGCCACTTAGCGCCTGCGGATCGCTGTCCAGCAGCCGGTGCAGCGCCTGGTAGGCCGAAGGGTCGTCGGGTTGCGCCTGGATTAGGTCGCGGAACGTGGCCTCACCCTTGGCCTGCTCGTGGGCGGCGAGCAAAGCGGTGCCCGCTGCCAGACGCATCTGGGCGCGGTAGGCCGGCATGTGGGCCTCCTGCGCGATAGAGGCATACCAGGCCGCCGCCTTATCGGGCGCTTTGCGCGCCGTCTCCAGGGCAGCCAGGCGCTCCCACGCGCCCAGGCGATCCAGGCGCGTGGTCGGCTCGGCCAGCACGCTGTTGAGCAGTTCGCGCACCGCCGTCGGCTTGCCCTGCGCCGTGGCGGCATCCGCGGCCAGGAGCAGCGCGGTTGCGCGCAACGGCCCGCCCTGGGCCGCGTAGGACCGGAACTCGGCCTCCGCCGCCGCCGGACGCCCGGCGGCCAGGTGGGCACGCCCCGCCCAGAAGGCGGCCAGCAAACTCTGCGTGCTGGTGGGATAGGTCCGCGCATAGACGGCAAAGTTGTCGATGGCGGCATCATATTGCCCGGTGTCGAACAAGGACACGGCCAGGTGCCAGCGCGCGTCCGCGCTCGCCGGTTGTGCGGGATTCGCCTCCGCGACAGGCCGGTAGAGGGTCGCCGCGTCTTCGTAGCGGCCCTCCTGCTCGGCCTGCACGGCGGATGCCAGCGCCGGGTCATCCGGCCAGGGATCGACGAACGTATCGCTG
>JAICKM010000430.1 GCA_025927935.1 Chloroflexia bacterium
GGCAACCAGGATGCCGCAGCCGCCCAGGTCACCGGGCTGATCTTCAGCGGCCTGACCCGGCTGGACGACCAGTTGCGCCCCGTGCCCGACCTGGCCGAAAGCTGGGACGTGGCCCCCGATGGCCTGAGCCTGACCTTCAAGCTGCGCCCCGGCGTTAAGTGGCAAGACGGCAGCCCGCTCACCTCAGCGGATGTGATCTGGACGTATAATACGTGGCTCAATCTCACCGGCACCACCGCGCTGCAATACCATCTGCGTGATGCCGTGTTGCAGATCCAGCCCGCCAGCCCGCCGGAGTCGACCGTGCGCTTCTGGCTCAAGAAGCCCTACGCGCCCATCCTGGCCGACCTGGCCGCCCCGATTCTGCCCAAACACCTGCTGGGCGATGTGCCGCTCGACCAGCTCGATGCCAGCGACTTCAACTTCAAGCCGATAGGCACTGGGCCATACGAGTTCAGCGATCATAAGGAGGGCGAAAACGTCATTCTGACGGCTAACCCCAACTACTATGGGGGACCGCCCAACATCAGCCGGGTCGCCTTCCTGGTGGCGCCCGACGCGCAGGTGGCGGTGAACGCGCTGAGCCAGGGCACGCTCTCGCTGGCCGAGGTGCCGCAAGCGGCGTGGGAGGAGTATTCGCGGCGGCCCGGCATCCAGAGCCTGTTCACCCTGGCGCGCTATGCCGATCCCAGCTACTATTTCCTGGCCTTCAATGTGCGCGAGGGCCACGCGCTCAGCGACCCCCGCTTGCGCCAGGCGTGGGCGCTGGCGCTGAATAAGGAGCCGCTCGTGCGCACGGCCACTGGCGGCGCGGGACTGCCCATCTGGGGAGACATCAATCCGGCGTCGTGGGCGTTCGCGCCCGACACGCCCCGGCTCAACAACGACCCGGCGCGCGCCCGCCAATTGCTGACCCAGGCCGGGTGGACCGACAGCAACGGGGACGGCATCGTGGATAAGGGCGGGGAGCCGCTCAAGATCAGCCTCTATGTGCGCGCCGACGATCCCGCGCGCCGCCAGGCCGCCGAACTGATGGGGCCGCCGCTCGCCGCCGTCGGCATCAGCACCACGGTGGTCCCGGTGGATTTTGAGTCGGTGATCAACGCCAAGATCGATCCGCTGCACGATCCGCCGTTCGACTTCCACGCCATGGTCATGGGCTGGGACAACCAGTCGCCCGACCCGGACGACTACGCGCTGTTCCATTCGAGCCAGATCCGCAGCAAGAGCAACCCGAACGGGCTGAACTACGTGGGCTACAACTCGCCGGAGTACGACGAACTGAGCCGCAAAGCGCGCAGCGAGTATGACCCGGTGAAGCGCGCGGCGCTCTACGCGCAGATTCAGGCCCTGCTGGCCCAGGATCTGCCCTACTACTTCCTCTGGGCCGACCAGCACTACATGGTATTGAACCACCAGGTGCAGGGGCCGATCAACCTGGCCTCGCCCCGCTATCTGTGGAATGTGGAGAAATGGTGGATCACGCCGGGGCCGTAGCCGGCGCGGCGAAGAAAGCACAAAAAGGGCGGCCCGAATGGGCCGCCCTTTCGTTTTCAGCATCCGCGTATTTCAGCGCAACAGGCTAGGCCCGGCGCCGGAGCGCCGTTGCACCATCTGCGGTCCCTTGCGCGCCGCGCTGGGGCGGCCCGCCTGCAATTCCATTTCCGCCGACATCTGCTCGGCGTCGGCGACCTGCTCCAGCAGGGCCACGGTGCGCGCCACTTCCTCCGGGCTGAGCGTGGCGGCCTGGAAGCGCACGGCCTCCCCACCCAACAAGGCCAGGAAGTCGCCGCCCCCCAGCAAGCCTTCGGCGCCACTGCCCTGCATACTCGACGCCGCCCGCGCCGCGGCGGCATCCCGGCAGCGCCCGACCAGCCGGGCGCCCCAGCTCAGTTGCTCCACCAGCCCGGAACCCCGGCTTGACGCGACGAGATAGACGCCCAACTCGCGGCCATCGCGGACAATGCGGTCCAGCAGATCCAGCGACTCGGCGGCATGAGGTCCGGCGGCCAGTTCTTCCAGCCCATCGACCAGCATCACCAGGGAGGCGCCCTCGACGGGTTCGCCTTCCTGCACCAGTTCCGCCCGCTCTTTCATCAGGCGGCCTACCCAGCGCAGCCGCATATAGGCTTCCTGGGGTTCGCGCACCGGCTCCGTCACCATGTGGGGCAAGGGCGCCAGCGCCTCCCAGGCACTTTGCTGCTGCTTGCGGCCCCAGCGGGCCGGGCCGCTCACATCCATGAGCAACATGCGCAGCGTATCGGGGCTGTTATGGAGCGCGAGCGAGACGGCCATCGTCTGTAACAGATGCGTCTTCCCGGCGGCGGGCGCGCCGATAACCAGCGTGGGGCAGACTTCCGGCGCGTCAAGGCGCAACAGCAAGGGCGTGCCGCCAGTGTCCAGGCCCAGGGTCGCCGTGCAGGGCGGCACGATTTCGGCCACCTTTTTAGCGAGCGGCAGCAGGCGCACCGGCATCGGATCGGGGCGCGGTACTTCGAGCACGGGTTCCCCCGTTTCGGGGTCGGGCGCCAGGCGCACGGCGGGCACCTGCAAGGCTTCGGCGATCTGCGGCAACAGTTGCGCGATCCGCGAAGTGCGCACCGTCGGCGGCAGGCGCAGGTGGAAGTGAACCAGGCGGGGCGACAGCGCCCCGCCCGCCACCCGCCCATTGATGTCATGGGCGTGCAGCACATACTCTATTGCGTTGGCATGGTGGTCTAACAAGTCGCGCATCGAGTCCCAGGGGCGAGATAGTAAGGCGGCACGGGCGCCACGTAGCCCACGCGACCTAGGTTAGCTACTCTTGATTTAGCTACTCTTTATAACGACAATGACCCGGCCCTGTACTTTCACCCGGTCCCGATCGGCACCCCTACTCCGGGCATTGGGGTAGAGCCGGATCGGTTCTTGCGCCGCCGTGGCCGACTGCAAGAAGATGTGGTCTTGCTTGCGATAGAAGCGCTTCAGGGTGACATAGCCTTCCGGGTCGTCGGAGTCGGTCAGGTGGGCGACGACGAAGTCGCCGTTGTCGGCCCGATCCTGGGGATGGATGATGACCAGGTCGCCGGGGTCAATGCCGACATGGGTCATGGAGGTGCCGCGCACACGCAGGGCAAAGACGCCGCTCCCGTCACGGATCAGGGCGCGATCCACTTCCACGCCGTGTTCGTATTCGAGGTAGTCGTGGTAGGCGACGGTGGCATCGTAGCGGCCCGCGGCGATCTCGCCGACCACCGGCACGCGCACGGTGGCGCGGGCGACGGCCCGGCGCCGGGCGTCGGTGACATAAACACCGGCGTTCTTGCTGTTGCGGCGGAACGCCAGGCCGGGCGCGACAGGTTCGCTGCCGAGCACGCGCATGCCCTCCAGCGGGCCGCTTGCGTCGCGTATGGTGACTCCGGCGCCGGGGGCGCGCTCAAAAGCACCCCAGGCAGGAGCCGCGCCGGGGGCCAGCGCATCGGCTGCCCCCCGCGGCGCCATCCAGCGAGGATCCGGCATGGCGGTATCCCTCCGTCGGCGAGCTTAGTCTACGTGCCGCAGAACGCCAACGACGCGGCCCTTGATTTCGAGATTGTCGGCCTCGGTGAAGATCGGATTCATCGTTTCGTTGGCCGGCTGCAAGCGCACCCGCCCATCCGGCTCCAGATAGAACCGCTTGAGCGTGGCTTCCTGCTCGTTGCGCAGCCAGGCCACCACCGTCTGTCCCACTTCCGCCGTCTCCTGGGCCAGCACAATCACTACGTCGCCGTCGTTGATCAGATCTTCGATCATCGAGCGACCCTTGACGCGCAGGGCATAGAGGCTCTCCGGGTGCGCGGCGTACCGGCCCAGCAGCATCTGCGACACGTCCAGCATATCCTCCGTGGAGGCAAGCACGTCTTGCAGCACCGGGATAGGCGAACCGGCAGCGATGGGCGTGGGGGCGACGGGGATGCGGAATACGGCGGGATTATTGCGATGGCCGTTCCCGTTCTCGACCAGCTCGATAGCGCGCGAAATCCCCTTGCCGCGCCGGATCTGCCCGCGCTCTTCCAGCGCCTTCAGGTTATAATCGACCACCGACGTAGACGATACCCTGGGCTGTAGCCCTTCCTGGATATCGCGCACACTGGGCGGAAAGCCGTGGTCGTCGATGAACTTGCGGATAAACTCCAGGATCTTGGTCTGGCGCTCGGAAATATTCTTTGCCATGGTCTCCCCTTCGATCAGTTCGTGTATGCCGGCTCCTTGCGGCTACACGCGCGGCACGTCGAGTACCTGACCCCTAGCTCCATCTACTTATCTAAAGGCGACAACCCCCGGCTCGATGAGGCCGGGCCGTTGCCTGCCGATTTCCACCAGTCGCCGCCGACAAAACAAAAAGTGGCATTTCACACTGACGGCAACACACATACACAGGGTACAAGGCTACTAGGCTCATCATAGCACAGAACAATCGTTCGTGTCAATACTTTTAGGCCCAAAAACCGAACAAGGGTGCTATAAATATAGAAACCCGCGCCCGGCACCGCCCGCGGACGGAGCGCGGCTCCATCGGCAGGCCGTTGCGTTATGCAGCTAAAAGCAGTAGAATGGCAAAGACCGCAGCGCACGGACGCTCTGTGCTGCCGGTCTCCTGATGCGCCAACCCTGACCCCAGGCCAAGGAGTTTGCTCATGCCACCAGAGCTTATTCAATTCATCAAAGACCTGCATGTGGTAGATATCATCCTGTTCTTGATTATCGTGGGCTTTGCTTTCCTGGGCTTCACGAAGGGGACAGTGAAGCTGTTCATCATCCTGGCGTCCATTTATCTGGGCTTCATCATCGCCGCCATCTATTACCTGCCGGTGGCCGACCTGGTGCACAACGTGTTCAATGTCAGCCTGAGTCGCGTAGCCCAGATCATCGCCTTCTTGTTGATTAACGTGGTCGTGGCGGTGGTGCTCACGATTCTGCTGTTGCAGTTCTTCGGCCACATTGAGATCGAGGGCCGGGCCGGGGCCTGCATCGACCGGCCCATCGGCATGTTGCTGGGCTTCGTCACGGGCATCCTGTTCACGGCGATCCTGGTTATCTTGCTTGAAGTGCCCTACACCCTGTACGAAGATCTGCGCCTGGCCGGCGACCAGGCGCCCTTGTTCGGCATCCTCCACGACTGGTTCAGCAACTCGCTGCTCGTGCCGGTGCTGGTCAAGGGCTTACCCATCCTCATGGGCAGCATTGCGCCGCTGCTCAACGGGCACGAGCCGCCGATCCTGATCAAACCAACCAGTGAGGCAATGCCGTTCTTAATAGGGCTGGTCGATTCGCGGCTGGGCTAACCCGGTCCGTAACCGGCGCACTTGCCGGTGTCGTCGCTCGCCCAGGGCGCGCCCGTACCGTCGGGGGCGCCTTTTTCCTGACTTGCTAATTATCGCGCGTTACTAGAAGGACCCAATCGCGTGAACCCTAAGACAATCAACATCCTGGAGCTACCCAAGGTCCTGGCGCGCCTGGCAGGCTATACCGCCTTCAGCGCCAGCCGGACCGCGGCCCAGGCGCTCACGCCCTCGACCGATCTGGCCGAGGTGCGCCGCCGCCAGCAGCACACCACCGAGGCAGTGCGCCTGCTCGGGCTGCGCCCGGAAATCGGCCTGGGCGGCGTCCACGACATCCGCGACAGCGTGCGGCGCGCCGATCTGGGTGCGGCCCTCGAACCCGGCGAGTTCCTGGTGATCCAGAGCACGATGGAGGCGGCGCGCGAACTGCGCACGGTCATGCTGCGCACCGAGGAGCAGAAAGGGGGCCTGCCGGTGCTGGCCGGACTGGCCGGCGGCATCACGCCCCTGCCCCGGCTCGAAACCGCCATCCGTCGCACCTTCGACAAGGACGGCAATATCCCCGACTCGGCCAGCCCGGCGCTAGGCCGCATCCGCGCCCAGGTGCGGATCGCCCACGACCGGCTGATGAGCAAGCTGCAACAGATCGTCAATTCGAGCAGCGCGTTGCAAGAGCCGATCATCAGCATGCGTGGCGACCGCTATGTGGTGCCGGTGAAGGCCGACTTCCGCAGCCAGATGAAGGGCATCGTCCACGACCAGTCGTCCAGCGGCGCCACGCTCTGGGTGGAACCAATGGCCGTGGTCGAGCTGGCGAACGACTGGCGCAAGCTA
>JAICKM010001037.1 GCA_025927935.1 Chloroflexia bacterium
GGCGATTAACGCCGTCTTCCCCGAGGCGCAGATCCAGACCTGCATTGTCCACGTGATCCGCCACTCACTGGCATTCGCGTCCTGGAAGGAGCGCCGCGATGTCGCCGCGGCGCTGAAGCCGATCTATCGCGCGGCCAATGCCGAAATCGCCCGCGAGCAGCTGGAAGGCTTCGCCGCGGGGCACTGGGGAAAACGCTACCCCGCCATTGCGCCCGCCTGGCGGCGTCAGTGGGAGCAGGTCGTGCCGTTCTTTGCCTTCCCCATCGAGGTGCGAAAAATCATCTACACGACGGATGAGATCGACAAGCTTTTCCGTCGCGATCTGCTATTCTTGTGGGGCACGGGTGACCGCGCGGCGAAGCGCCGGGTCAGAGGATGCAAGCCCGGCCGCGCAGCCTTTAACGTCGCTCCTCATTTGCGGCGCCCGTGCGCCCCGTTCGCCGGCGTGGCTGCCAGTGCTGTACGAACCGCTCATAGGCGTGTTCGGCGTGACGCGCGAGGTCGATCTCCCGATCGCGAAGCTGCTTGACGTTGTAGGCGTACGCCGCGCCCCGCTTGTTGCCCTTCTTTGCTGGCGCGCCGGCCTGCAGCTCCATCGCCCAGTTCCTCAAGGACCGGGGCGAGCCCATTGATAATCGACGTCCTTGGTTAGCAAGTGCCAGCACAGCACGGCCAACTTGCGGGCCACGGCAACCGCTGCGACCTGGTGACCGCGGCGGGCTCGGATGCGCAGGAAGAAGGCGCGCAGCGGTCCTGGTGCTTTCGCCGCAGCCCACGCGGCCTCGACCAGCATTGCCCGGGCGTGCGCGCGGCCGTGCTTGCTGATGCGTCCGTGTTGCGCCAACCCCAAGCCGGACTGGCGGACCCGCGGGTTCAGGCCGACGTAGCTCACCAGCTTCTGTGGATCAGCGAAGCGGCGCACATCGCCGATCGCCGCGACCAGCCCCGCGGCGACGGTCAGGTTGACGCCGGTGATGGTCAGCAGCCGCTTGACCGCCGGATCATCGATCGCCGCCTGCGCGACGTCGGTATCCAAAGCGCCGAGATCCTCACCCAGCCGGTCGAGCTCGCGCAGATGGCGGGCGATCGCGGCGCGCTCATCGTCGGGCAGCGGCTGGCCATCGAGCCACAAGCGGCCGAGCCGGCCGAACAGATCGGCATGCGGACATGGCGGGACCAGATGAGCATGCAGGATCGCGTGCACCTCGTTCTTGACCCGAGTGCGATGGCGGACAACCTGGTTGCGCCGTGCCACGAGCCGCCGCATCCGTTCGGTCTCGACGTCCGGCAGCCAAACCTCGGGCAGGAAGTCCGCCGCCCGTAGCGATGCCAGCACGCCGGCATCGATCTTGTCGGTTTTGATCCGGGCATGCGCGATCGCCTTCACCTGCAGCGGATTGGCGACGATCACGCGAGCCACGTAGGGCGTCAGTACCCGCACCACCGCCATGGCGTTGCCGGTCGCTTCGACGACCACCTCGTCCTCGTTGGTGAGATTACGGCCGAAGCCCTCTAGCCCCGCGCGGGTCATGTCGACCCGTCCTGCCGGACGGAGCCGGCCATCCTCCCAGACCACCACCTCTGCAAACGTGCGATGGATGTCCATGCCGATCACGCGTCGCATTCTGCTGCTCCTCTCTTCCTGTGCGTCGACGGGAGCAGTGGGCAACACGACACCTACGGATCCGCGCTCGCGGCGCAACCGGGCAGGTCGCGGGGGCGGCCAGCTACTAACGCGAGCTCTCGGCTCATCCTATAGATCGGCCTGCCCACTCAGCGTGCTCCCGGTGCCCCTCGTCCCGGATGGTCGCACCATACGCCGGGAGAGAACCGTTCCCAGCCGGATGAGCGGGCACCGCGATCCTCATACCTGTTACAAAC
>JAICKM010000986.1 GCA_025927935.1 Chloroflexia bacterium
AGGCGCGGTGGCGTTGGAGGTGCTGTAGCCCAGGGCCACGTTGCCGTCCTTGTCGGCGGCGATACTGGGCATCCAGCGGTAGAGCGTGGTATCGGGCGCGTAGATCTGTTGCTGGACGGGCGTGGTCGCCACCGTGCCGCCGGTGACGTTGATCTGCGCCCATTGGGGCCGGGTCGTGGCCGTCGCGCCGCCGCGCGTGGTATGCGTCACCCACAGGGATTCGGCGCTGCCGACCTTGCGATACTGCACCTTTTGCATCAAGCGGTCGCCCAGCGAGTCCAGCGTGTTCGTCGTATTCGGCTGGGGCACGATATTTTGACCGGGCACGGTGTAACTGGTCTGGCTCACATTCACCGCCGCGCCGAAGCTGGCGCCGGTGGCGCCGCAGTTGGTGCCCGCCGTGAACTTGCGCACTTCAAACGTGAACGCGGTTTGCGATTCGGACACAAAGTAATTCGGCGTGCCGGCGGGCGGGTTGGCGCCCGCGGGGGCGGCCAGGTTGCTCGGAATCATGGTGAACGGGTCGGTCGTGTTGGCGATGAAACCAAGTGCGCCGGTGAGGCTGGCCCCGGCATACATGTCGCTGCGGCTGAAGGAGGCGAACTCCGTGCCGGCAAAGGCCCCGCCGGGATAATGGAAGCCGTTCGCGGCCATGTAGAGGCAATCGGTCCAGATGCCGAACTTGGGATAGTCGTTGAGCGTGCCGGTGGGCGGGAGGTTGGTGCCGCCCGGATCCATCTGCAAGGCATAGAGATACCAGCCGCCCGCGACCGGGTCGCTGGTTTTCGAGACGGCGACGCACTCGTAGAAGGGCGCGACCGGGGCGCCGCCGCTGAAGGCGAAGGCAAAGTTGGTCAGGATCCAGCGGTCGGCCAGCGCATCGTAGACCACGACGGGGTCGCCCTGCGAATTACCGGTGCAGGGTGGCGCGCCCGCCGGTCCCCACAGCGAGTTCTCGGTGAACGAGGCGAGCAGGGCGCCGGTCTTGTTGTAGATGGCGAAGGCGTCGTTGACGGCCATAATATAGTGGTTGGTGCCCACATCGCCGTTAATGTCGGGTGGAAAGCCCGCGCCGCACTGGCCGCCGGTGCACATGTCGGCGAAATTCATCCCGGCGAAGTTTTGCAGCGGGCTGGGCATGGGCGCCAGCGAAATGTTGGGCGAGCCCACGATTTGCCCGGCGGGGAATTTCTTGGTGGGCGCCGGCTCGCCTACCTCGCGGTCCAGGCGGCGATTGGACGGCACGTAGGGCAAGGCGCGCACATCGGTGTTCAAGACATACGGGGTGACTTTGGGTGGGGCGCCGGGCGCCGTGCCGCCGGGTGGGGCGGGTGGGACGGCGGCCACCGAGGCCGGGCCGGCCAGCGCGGCGCCGCTGAGCCAGCTTTGCCCCAGCACCAGGGCGCCGATTACCGCCAGGAGGACGAGGATCAGCCACGGAGAACGAACTTGCAGCAAATGCTTCATGTTGGGTAGCTCCTTCTTGAACCAGCATCGAGTCCCGGTGTCCCCCGCGCCGGGCGACCGGCCGGTCGCCTGGGGGGCTGGGCAGTGAGCGGCGTACCTCCTTTCCTGGTAGGAATCATGGGCTATTGGTGGTGGGACGGCGCTGCTCGGGAGCAGCCTGGCTGCGACGTGCCGCGAAGCGCGCGGCGCCTCGCCTTTCATTATAGTACCGCGAGTCAATAGGCCCGCCGCGCCCGTGCTGCGTGCGATGGGTAGTCCGTGGTCGGTAATCCTGGCGGCGGGGAAGGTGGGGCAGGTAGCCCGATTAAAATCGGGACCCCGCGTGAGCGGTCGCGGGCGAGGGGAGTCCCGATTTTAATCGGGCCGGTCGGGGACTCCACCTTGCCAGCGTAGGGGCGGACCGGCGCGGATACGCCCGGCAGGAAGCGGCTGTGCTATAATGCGCGCACCGGCGCCCCGCGCGCCGCCCACCCCGCTGCTTCGCGCCACAGAACGGAGGTTGCCCATGCCTATCGCCATTGAGCATATTCATCATGTCCGGCTCACGGTCACGGATGTGGACCGGGCGCTGGCGTTCTATACGCAGATCCTGGGCTTCCAGGTGCTCCGCGCCGTGCCTGGCGGCGTGCTGCTGACGCAGGGCGCCTTCCTGCTGGGCCTCGGCCCGGCGCCCGACCCCGCGGCGGCCCCGGCGGAC
>JAICKM010000223.1 GCA_025927935.1 Chloroflexia bacterium
CAACGCCTCGACCTGCGCGGCGCTCAACGTGTGGCCCAACCCACCCAGATGGCAAATCACCAGATCGTCCAGTTCATAGACAAAGACCGTATTCTTGCCGCGCAGCGCGCCCTTTTTGGCGTCGGCATACGTGGCGACGCCGGTAATGAAGACGCCCTTGACCTCGTACTCGCCCGGTGCCCGCAGCACGCGCGGCTCACCCTTGATCGTGGCCTCCGCGTTGTGGTTGGGGTCGTCCCGGCTGATCGTCACAATATCGGCGCGCGGGCGCGGCACTTCCAGCCCGATGCCCCGATCAAACGGATCGGTGACAATCGTGGCGTCCTTCCCGCGCAGGCGAAAACACGCGTGCCCTAGCCATGTAATATCCGGCATACTGCCTTAATCTCCTCTCAACTGCTTATTATACCAAATTAGTGGTCAGGGGTCAGGGGTCGGTGGTCCGTAGCTCATCACACTTGACTTGTCATTCTGAGCGCAGCGAAGAGTGACAGGCGCCCTGCCACACTGGCGGTCATTCCGCATCCTGATCACGGACCACCGACCCCTGACCACTCACCGGCGCCTCTAATTGCTTCAACACACGAGACACGACATCGTAGCCGTAGCCCCGCCGCAGCAGAAAGCCGCTCATGCGGCGACGAAAGGTGACGGGATCGAGATTGCTGTAGGTGCGCTGCTTGCGCTGGGCCAGCCCCAACGCCTCGCGCAGTTCGCGGCTGTCGTCGCCGCCCACGAGGTCGGGATCGGTCTCGTCGCCGTCTTCGGCGAGCGCCGCCGCTTGTCGGGTCGCATGTTCGGCGGCGGCCTCGGCCTCGAAGTTTGCCAGCGCCGCTTCGATCAGCGCCGGGCTGACGCCTTTGTTGCGCAACTCCCCGCGCAAGAGCCGTGCCCCGCGCGGGCGGCTGCGGGCGCGTTCGCCGATCCAGTAGCGGGCGAACTCGGCGTCGTCGAGATACTGCGTGCGGTTCAAGCGGGCAATGACGGCGTCAATTAGATCGGGCGCGACATTCTTGCGCCGCAGCCGTTCGCGCACCTCGGCGGTACTGCGCGGGCGCACGGCCAGAAAATTCAGCGCCCGGTTATATTCGCGCTGAAACTCGTCGCCCGCTTGCAGCCGCGCCACCATATCGGGCGGACACGGCTGCCCGGTGTACAGTCCTTCTTCGGCCACCACCGCGATGTGCAACAACAGCGTGCGCGCCGTGCTCAGGCCCTCGGCGGCCGGCCCGTAGGTCACGACCACCCGGTTGGCATCGCGTGGATCGGCTTCCAGGCGCAGAATCACGGCGGCCTGGGACTCGTCGGTTGGGTGTTCGGTCATGGATGCGCCTGTCGCCTTCTAGGCCGGCGAAATCACGCCAAGCTGTTGCAGGAGGCCCAGCGTATCGCTGTTGCTCCAGCGCTCCACGATCAGCCCATCCTCCAGGCGGAAGATCTCCATGCCGTTCATCTGCACGCGCTTGCCCGTCGCGGGCAGGCCGCCGAAGTCGCCCTCATGCGTGGCGATGGTGGTCCAGCGCATGGCGACCAGGTCGTCTTCGGCCAGGATCTGGTCGATAGTCGCCTGGGCATCGGGAAACGCCTCGGCGAACATGCCGATAAGCTGCCGGGCGATAGCGGGGCCGGGTTCATGCTCCGAGCCGTGATAGATGTAGGTGGGAGCGCACAACTCGTCGGCGATGGCGGGGTTTTTCTCGTTCCAGGCGCCTTCGATAAAGCGGCGCACGATGGCTTTGTTGGCTTCCGCGGACATGAGCGATCCTCCTTTGCCCCTGGCTGAACAGGGATAGGGGCGGGTTTGCACCCGCCCCTACCGTTGCTGGTTGCTATTCAGGTGCTGCGGCTTAGATCTCCTCGTCGTCCTCTTCCTCAGCGGCGGCGACGGCAGCAGCGCCCTTCTTGCTCTTGCTGTCCGGGCCGGCCAGCACCAGCGCGCCCGCTGCCGACGCGGTGCGGATGCGGCCTTCGATCTCCTCGGCCATGCCCAGGTTGCCCTTCAAGAACTCTTTCACGTTCTCGCGGCCCTGGCCCAGGCGCTGGTCGCCGAAGCTGTAGAAGGCGCCGCTCTTGCGCAGGATGCCCAGCTCCGTGCCGATGTCCACGATGTTGCCGATGCGGCTGATGCCCTCGTTGAACATGATGTCGAACTCGGCCACCCGGAACGGCGGGGCCACCTTGTTCTTGACCACCTTCACGCGCACGCGGTTGCCGACCACATCGGTGCCCTGCTTGATCGACTCGATGCGGCGGATCTCCATGCGCACCGAAGCGTAGAACTTGAGCGCGTTGCCGCCGGTCGTCGTCTCCGGGTTGCCGAACATGACGCCGATCTTCATGCGGATCTGGTTGATGAAGATGAGAGCGGTGTTGCTCTTGCTCACCGCGGCGGCCAGCTTGCGCAGCGCTTGGCTCATCAGGCGGGCCTGCAAGCCGACGTGCTGATCGCCCATCTCGCCCTCGATCTCGGCGCGCGGCGTGAGCGCGGCCACGGAGTCGACGACGATCACGTCGATGGCGCCGGAGCGCACGAGCGTCTCGGCGATTTCCAGCCCCTGCTCGCCGTTATCCGGCTGCGAAATCAGCAGCGTTTCCAGGTTGACGCCGCACTTCTCGGCATACATCGGGTCCATCGCGTGCTCGGCGTCGATGTAAGCCGCGGTGCCGCCCAGTTTCTGCGCCTCGGCAATGATGTGCTGGGCCAGGGTCGTCTTACCGGAGCTTTCCGGGCCGTAGATCTCGATAACGCGGCCCCGCGGGATGCCGCCGATGCCCAGCGCCAGGTCCAGCGCGATGGCCCCGGTGGGGATCGACTCTACCTGGATCTTCTCGCTGGCCTCGGTCATCTTCATGATCGAACCTTTACCGAACTGCCGCTCGATCTGCGCGATGGCGGTCTCAATTGCCTTTTCACGATCTGCCATGGTCTCGTTGCTCCTTCTGCATCTCTATCTCAGCGTAGTACACAATTCGGGATTGGAGTCCGCCTCCGAGCAGGAGCGGGAACCGGCCGTAAAATACGACCATTTGTTCTACTCACGTCCCTAATCATACCCGATTCGGGGCCATTTGTCAACTAATTTGCCAACTCGGCGGGGGCCACATCCAGCCGGCGTAGCAAGCGCAATGGCCGGGTTTTGGGCACCCGCGCGATGAGGCCACGCGCCTCCAGATCAAGCTGCACCGCCTTGGTATACCAGCGCACCGAGCCGAGGTGCGGAAACAGATCCGGCGGCAAGCCCGGCGCGATAGCCAGCACCAGCTCGCCCCAGGTCAGGCCGGTACCAGTGGCCGGCAGCGCCATGAGGATGGCCTCGCGCACGATCGTGTACTTCTGCGGCGTCACCTCCGCGCCCACCTTGCCCTCATGCACCGTCTTTATCTGCATCCCTCCGCTTCCTCCCGGTAGCCTCGCGGCGGCCCCGATCTCGCCTGTGGAGAGCCGGTTTGAAACCGGCCCGGTCGGGCTATAATCTCGCCTGTGGGGGCCGGTTTGAAACCGGCCCGGTGCACCATCAGAACGCTTAACCCTGCGTGCCGCCCGGCGTCTGCACCAGGACGAAATGGGTGCCATCCTGGTCGTCGAAGATCGCCTGCATCATACCCCAGGGCTGGGCGGCGGGCGGCTCCGTGAAATGGACGCCGCGCCCGCTCAGTTCAGCATAGGTCCCCTGGATGTCGTCCGTCGTGAAGACGACCCCGGAGAACTGGCCGATGCGCGCCTCGTCATAGCCGCCGAACCCGTGAGCCAGCACAATCGCCGTCGCGGCGCCCGGCGGCGCCACCGTCACCCAGCGCATCCCTTCGCCCATCGGCTCGTCGGCCGTCTTCTCGAATCCCAGTTTGTTGACATAAAAATCCAGCGCCTTGTCCTGGTCGCGGACAAAGACGGTCACAGAACTGATATGCGAGATCATCGGGCTACCTCCTCCAGCGGAACGGCGCCTGGGGCGCGGTGTGCGCACGCCCCATCGCTCCCGTTCTTTCTACCTATCGCCGGGCCGCGGAAAAAGCGGAAAGCGGTCAGCCCCAAATCCGGAAACTGACCGCTAACTCCGACTCCTGCCTCCTGCCCACCACCGTACTGACGGCTGACGGCTGACGGCTGACCACTACTTACGCAACAGGTTGCTCACGATGAAAATCAAGTTGGCCGGGCGCTCGGCCAGGCGGCGCATGAAGTAGGGGTACCACTGCTCGCCGTAGGGCACGTAGACGCGCATGTTGAAGCCCTCGGCAGTCAGGTCGCGCTGGATCTGGCTGCGCACCCCGTAGAGCATCTGGAACTCGAAGCGGTCGGACGGAATGCCTTTCTTGGCGACGAAGCGCTTGGCGAGATTGATCAGGCGCACGTCGTGCGTGGCGATGCCCGGATAATTGCCCAGGTCGATCAGTTTGCACATCAACCGCGCGTACTGCATATCGGTATCCTTCTTCTCCGGGAAGGCGACCGAGGGCGGCTCGTTATAGGCGCCCTTGCAGAGCCGCACGCGGGCGCCCAGGCGGATCATCTCGTCCACATCCTGCGGCGTGCGGTACAGATACGCCTGCAAGACTACACCCACATTCTGGTAATCCCGCCACAGGCGGCGGAAGATCTCCAGCGTGATGTCCGTATAGTCGCTGCTCTCCATATCCATGCGCACAAAATTGCCATAGCCTTGCGCGCGTTCCAGGATGCGGCGCATGTTGTCCACTGCCGTGCCCTCGCTGATGTCGAGGCCCATAGCGGTCAGTTTGAGCGAGACGTTAGACTTGAGGTGATGCTCCTGGATGGCGTCGAGGAGAGCCAGGTAGGCATCGGCGGTGGCGTTGGCGTCCGCGGCGCTGGTCACGTTCTCGCCGAGCAGATCGAACGTTGCCAGCATACCCTGGCGGTTGAGATCGCCGATCACGCCGACGGCTTCGTCGAGCTGTTCGCCGGCCACGAAGCGCCGGGCCACTTTGCGGGCCAGCGGGTTGGCGACGGCAAAATCGCGCAGCCCTTTACTTTGAGCGAGGGTCAGGAATCCCTGGCGTAGCATCGTCGGTACGCTCCTTCAATATGGATCTTATTGCGCCGGCACGGGGGTAGGGGTGTTGAGCCAGACGGTATCGACTTGGACATCCACCGTCGTGAAATCCAGCGGCACCGGGGTGGGCGTGCCCAGCTTCACGCCGGGGGCGCTGCTCAGTTGCGCGGTCACGGTGAAGGGCACCGTGGCGCCCGGCGCAATGTCGCCCACCGCGTTGCCGATCCCGCTGCCGACCACGGTCGGGCCGGGCGCATACAAGAAGCCTTTCAGGAACGCGCCGTGGACCACCTCGTTGCTGGTGTTGGTCAACTGGCCCGTGATGTAGACCATGTCGCCCTCGCGGCGCTGGCCCGCGGCATCCTTGTTGTATTTCAGTTGCAGTTTGGTGGCAACCTCCGCCGTAGGCGTAATCTGGATCATCGCGGCGGCCTGGCCGGTCGTCTCGTCGTGCGGGAACATGCCCGCGGCGGCCCACACCATCGTCGCCAGCATTGCCAGCGGCACCACGGTGATCAGCACGATGTACACCGGGTTGATCGGCCCCCTGCGCCGGGCCACCCGTGCCGGGCGGGATGTGGGCAGGACGGGCACGCTGCCGGTCTGGTCCAGGGGCGTAATGCGGACCGGCTCGTTGCTGCGGTTGGGCGTGCGGTTTGGCTGCATCAGACGGTGGTTCCTCCTGGGATGCGGGATCGGTGTCACCTGCGCGACTCCGCTAGGTAGAACGCGACGGCGCACGCCTGCGTGCGCTCGCGTCGGGTCCGGCGCAGCGCCATTATAGCACGTTGCCGGGGGCCTGTAAACCAATCGCCGCCGGCACTCATGCGTTGGCGATTGGCCTGGATTTGACAAAGATTTTACCGCGATTTAACCTACGCCGCGTGGAAACCGCTTATAATAAACTTGTGTCGTGTGATACGACAGTTGAGGTCTGATCCAGTAGCAGTGGGACGGCCCCTTGCCGGCATACCGGTCCCACGTGTATACACATCATCTGACAGTATCTGGCGCAACCGTGTAGCTTGGGCGCATCACAAATGCCGTCCAGACTCCTGACGGCTGACGGCTAATAGCTCGCAGGTTGCACCAGTTCATCGTAGGAGGAACAACGATGTTGTTGAAACGAGTGACAGCGGCTGTGGCGGGGCTGGGGCTGTTGGGCGCCCTGGCCGTGGGCGTGGTGACGACGGCACATCCCGCCGCCGCTGCGGCCCCCGCGCAGGCCCAGGCGACCGTCGTGCGCGCGGCGGGCAAGATCACCGCGTTGCAGCCGGGCGGCTTTACGCTGCAAAACCCCAAGCATACCTATAACGTCTCGGTAAGCGCCAACACCTGGTTCGTGGTTAAGCAGAACGGCAAGCCCGCCGAGGGCGCGCTGAGCGACTTGCAGGTGGGCGAAGCCGTCGGCGTGGCGGGCACCAGCGATACCGCCGGTCATGTGAACGCCCGCGTCGTGACCCAGGGTGGCCTGGCGCGCGCCGGTGTGCAGCATGGCAAGGGCAAGGCCGCCAAGCCCGCTCGCGCCGCTCTGAATAAAGCGACCGTCCAGTCCAATGCCAACGGCGTCCTGACCCTGGCGGCGGGCAAGAACAACAAAACGCGGACGGTGAACACCGACGCCGGCACCGTCGTGATCAAGGGCGGCCTGGCCGCCGTCAGCGACCTGAAGGCGGGCGATGTGGTGACGGTGGTGCCGCGTGCGGTGCGTCCCGCCACGGGCACGCCCAAACCGGCCTCCCGCCCCGCGCCTACCGCCGCGGTCATCTATGTCCCCGCCACCACCGACCGGCTCACGCAGGGCGTGGTGACGAGCGTCAGCGGCAACCAACTGACGCTACGCGGCAACCGCACAGTCACGCTCGGCAGCGGCGCCACGTTCAAGACTCTGGGCGCCCCCGGCCAGGCGCCCGCCGCCGCGAGTGCCGGCGACCTGAAAGCCGGCAGCCGGGTGCTGCTCTACGGCCCCAAGCCCGCCCAGGGCCAGCCCGCAACGGCCACCCTGGTGCTGATCGGTCCGGCGGCGAGCAAATAACCCTTTTGCCGGCGCAGACACAAAACGGCTTCCCCACGGGGAGGCCGTTTTGTTGGAGTCGGCGTCAATATTGTGCATCCCAGCAGGCGCGCAACCTCTCCCCGGCCCCCCGCCGGGGAGAGTCGTCATTCCCCCTTCCCGCCGCGGGAAGGGGGGCAGGGGGGTTAGGTTGGTCGGTCACCGGGATGCCGCCCTGCGCGCGTAAAAGCGGGACGCGCACCCGTTTTGTTGTGCCTGGTCGCCTTCGCCAATTGTGGTACAATAATCTGCATGAGCACGGAAACTGCGCCCGTGGCAAGCGGCGCCGAACCCCCATCCCTGAGCACCGATACCGCGAAGGTCGAGATCGCCGCTGAACCGCGGCCACTGACCGCCGGGCCCGCCGCCGGAGGGCCGCCGGCCCCCGGTGTCCTGGCGCAGCCCCCGCCCCCGGCCCGCGGCCCGCGCTTGGCCGCCCTGCAACACCACGATTATCGCCTCTACTGGGCGGGCAGTGTGGTCTCCCAGCTTGGCTCGCAGATGAGCAGTGTCGCGGTTAGCTGGCAGGTCTACCAGTTGACCCACGACCCGCTGATGCTGGGCCTGACCGGCCTGTTCACCGTCGTGCCCATGGTGTTGTTCTCGCTGTACGGCGGCGTGGTCGCCGACGCGCTCGACCGCCGCCGTATGTTGATCGTCACCCAGCTGATCCTGCTGTGTACCACGGCCATCATGGCGACAACGACGCTCACCGGCGTCATCACTGTCTGGATGGTGTTCGGCGTGGTGGCGATCCAGGGTGGCGTGGCGGCCTTCAACAACCCGGCGCGCTCCGCCCTCATCCCCAACCTCGTGCCGCGCGAACATCTAACCAATGCCATTAGCCTCAGCGTCACAGGTTCGCAAGTGGCGTCCGTCGTCGGACCGTCTATTGCCGGGATTCTGATCGGCGCGGCGACGAGTATGCTGGGCCGGTCGGGTGTAGGCGTGGTCTACGTGATCGATGTGATCTCCTATACGGCGGTGATCGGCGCGCTGGCGATTATCCGCGCCGCGACCCAGCCGCTGGATCGCCGCCCGATCAGCCTGGGATCGGCGCTCGAAGGCTTGCGCTTCGTCTTCCGCAACCCGATCATGAGCGGTACGATGCTGCTCGACTTCTTCGCCACCTTCTTTGGCGCCTCGATGCTGCTCATGCCCATCTTCGCCACCGACATTCTGCATGTGGGTGCGCAGGGCCTCGGCTTCCTGCTGGCCGCGCCGAGCGCCGGCGCCGTCGTCAGCGCCGTGATCATGTCCTCGCTGGGCCACGTGCGCCGGCAGGGGCGTGTCGTGCTCTGGAGCGTGGCGGCCTACGGCCTGGCCTGGGTGATCTTCGGCCTGGTACCCAACTTCTGGCTGGCGATGCTGGCCCTGGCCGGCACCGGCGCCGCCGACACCGTCAGCATGGTCATGCGCCAGACCATCCGCCAGCTTACGACGCCCGACGAACTCCGCGGCCGCATGACCTCGGTGAACATGATCTTCTTCATGGGCGGCCCGCAACTGGGCGAGTTAGAAGGCGGCATCGTGGCTCGCGTCCTCAGCGCCCCCTGGGCCGCCATCACCGGCGGCCTTGGTGTCATAGTCGTGACTGGCCTGGTCGCCTGGAAAAACCGCGCCGTTCGCACCTACGAAGCCTAGCGCGGGCGGGTGCCGGGCGGGCAGTATACGTGCGTGTGAGTTCGGCAAAGAGTTTGGACGAGGGGTACCTATTTCCTCACCGCGCGGGGCCTACCTCCGCCCGTGATTGCCACACGAGTCAGTCCGCTCGCAGGAGTTCGAGGTCTCGTAGGTGCCCGTCCGGCAAGGAGTAGCCGGTGTGCATTGCGAGTTGCGTCGCCTTGGAGACACAGGGCACATCCGTGCCGGCGATGCTGCCCTGCCCAGCAATGGAGTCGGGCAACGGCCACGGGTCGTCGTAGTGCTGGATAATGTGCCCGTCCGGTCCGATGTCGATGAGATGCACATCAAGCTCTCGCCCCTGGCTGTCCGCCACGACGAACGCGGTGGGCCAGCGATCGGTTTCCTCGTCCAGCCGGCGGCTCTCCTGCCAGACCAGCTTCAGAGTAAACCCGTGCTCATCGAGCCACTGCCGGAGCTTAGGTAGGTCGCCCAGCAACACCAGGACGTCCAGGTCCTTGTGCGGGCGGGTCTCGCGATGGAGCAGGGCGTCCACGCCCCAGCCGCCCATCACCCAGAAGCGGATGCGGTGCTCTTCGAGTTGCCTGCACAGCGCGGCGGCATCTTCAGCCGGCATCATTGATCTTAAGCTCCCACGTGGCTGTTCCGGTCGCTTCGGGTGTGTCAGGGGCGGGGCCGAAATAGGCACCCCTC
>JAICKM010000156.1 GCA_025927935.1 Chloroflexia bacterium
CGGCTCATTGAGCGGCGTGTACCAGCGCACCAGGCTGCCGTAGCGCCGGGCAAATGCTGCGGCATAGGCGGCGACGGCCTGCGGATACTCGTCGCTGATGAACTCGCGGCGCAGCCAGAACGGGCAGCCGTAATGCATCAGGTCGATGATCGGCGTGATGCCCAACTCCTGGACCAGATAGGGGATCACCTGGTCGGTCCACTGCCAATCGAACTCGCTCGGCAGCGGCTCGACGCGATACCAGGGCACGCCCCAGCGCAACGCCTGCACGCCCAGGTCGCGCGCCAGAGCCAGGTCGTCGCGCCAGTGGTCGTAGTGGCCCATCAACTGGTATTCGTCCAGCGCGCGGTGGCCGGTCCGCGTCTGCGGCACAAAGGTATCTTCGATCCCGCTGGCCCAGATGAAATCTTCGGACCGCGGCCCCAGGGTGAGATCAGGCACACTTATCTCCGTTGTTGGCTTCAGGCGCTGCGCCGGGTGCGGCCCATCGGCGTCAGCACCGCGCGGACGCGGACGGCGGCTTCCTCGGACGCCAGCGGCCCCACGGTGTCGGCTTCGGGCAGCGCGATATTGCGGCGGAACAGGTCGACCAGCGCCGTGGGGGTGCGCACCAGCCGGTCGCCCTCCCAGTGCAGCGCCCACATGCCGCAGGGATTGATGTTGAGGTTGCGCACGCGCAGGGCGGTGTCCCAATCGACATGGTCGATGGCGCCGTAGTAGGTCAGGCCGAAGACAGGAGTACCGGCGGCGCGCGCCAGCCGGGTCTGCTCCACAAGCTGCTCGATCCAGCGCACGCGGTCCTCCACCGGCCCGCCCACATTCGTCTCGGCGAGGATCACCGGGATGCCGCCATAGCGCGTGGAATACTGGCGGGCCATCTCCGCCCACCCGTTCTGATTGGTCGCCGTCTCGTCGATGCGCTCGCCGTTGGGGCCGCGGCGAAGTTGATGCTCGGAGTGCTGGTAGTAGTCGAGGCCCAGAATATCGAGGCGCACCGGGTTGCGCAGAAACCACTCCATCTCCCACTCCGAGGTGCCGTTGCTCACCATGTATTCCCACATCGGGTGTTCGCGCGTGACCAGGCCCTGATAGAGATCGTGCACCAGGAAGCGGCGCTCGGTACGGAAGTCAGCCTCCTCCTGAAAGGCGCCGTCCACCGAGTGATAATATTCGCAGGTGTCGGGGATCATCATCAGCGCGTCGGGGCGCACGCGGCGGATCTCGGCCATCGAGCGGGCCACGCCCTCGCTGACGTTCTTGATCGCCCGCACGGCGTTGCGGTCGCCGCGCAGGAAGGGATACCAGATCGCCCACTCTGCACCGAACGTCGCGCAGATGTACGGCTCGTTGGTGGGCGTGTAGTACGTGATATGCGGATAGCGCTCAGCGAAGGTCTTGGCGTACCAGCTTTGCATCTCGCCGAAGATCGGGTTCATGAGGCCGCCCTCGATCCAGAGCGGCGTGCCATAGTGGAACATGTCCACGATGGGCGTGATGCCCAGCGTCTCCAGGAGATCGAGCGCCTGATCCGTCCAACTCCAGTCGTAGACATGCGGCTGGGGATTCACGCGGTGCCAGGGGATGACATAGCGGATCATAGTGATACCTACGTCGCGCAGGCGCTCGATGTCGCTGGCCCACCAGCGATAATGCTGCGTCTCGGCCAGTTCATCCGCGCCGTACTGCGGGAAGGCCGAGCACTCAAACCCGGTCATCCATTGGAATTCCGTGCTCACACCTGCTCCTTATGGAACGCCCGCGCGACCGGTACTCCCTATCGCGCGGGCGGTTGCCGGGCGGACGGATGCGGCATCCGCCTGCCCGGTGGTTAGGCGTTAATCGCCGTTATTGTCGCCGTGGTTCACGCGATAAACACGGACATAGTCGAAGTTGGCGGTGAAACCGGACCCGCCCATCGAGACGAGACCGATGCGGGCACCTGGCTCCAGGTTGTGAGTCCAGGTGCCGCCGCGCACCCAGAACTGGCCGTTGTTGCTGGTGTAGGCGGTGTACTGTTCTTCGCCCGCGTGCATGGTCTTCACCACCCGCAGCCAGGTCCAGTCGCCCGGAGGCCCGACCACGGTGTTGCCGTAGCGGGGATAGCCGGCGGGCACCGGGAACAGTTCCTTGGCGAATTCCGTCTGCCGCGTATTCCAGATCGAGACGCTACTGAGCTTGATGAAGTTGTCGTCGTCGTGGTACAGGACCAGGCCCGCCTGCACATAGTTGAAGCAGCAGCCGTCCGCCGGCACATTGAGATGAACCTTGGTCTCCACGGCGTAATTGCCGTTCGGCGCCGGTTCGGTCAGTACCGAGGCGTTGTTGCTGTCTACATACAGGTCCGCACTCTGCGTGTCGAAGTTGAAGGTGCCGCCTCCCACACTGTAGGTGCCAAGCGCCGGTGGGCGCACCCAGGACCACTGCGAACTCAAGGTTGTGCCGTTGAACTCATCGCTAAGCGGGTTGATCTGGTTGCCGGGCTGCGCCAAGTTCGGCGGATGTGGCTTGTAGCGATCGCGCTGACCGGGTTGCGCTGCCGGGGCCGGCATGGGCTGATCGGAAGCCCAGTTGCCCGCGCGCACCGTGGGCCAGCCGTCGATCCAGTCCAGCGGGTCCATCAGCACCGGGCGCTTGGTGAAGCCCACGGCACCTGCGAAGTAAGGATCGGTCTGATCGACAGCATGATAGAGGAACCAGTCCTGGCCGTCGAAGTCGGTGAAAACGGCATTATGACCGGGGCCGACCCAGCGGTTGCCGTTCATGGAGATCACCGGGGTGCCGCCCGTACGGCTGTCCAGCAACGAGACGCCCTCCTGGTCAACATACGGACCCAGCACGTTGGCCGAGCGCCCGACAAACACGCTGTAGCCGGTCAGCGGGCCATTGCAGCAATTAGTCGCCGACGCGAACAGGTAGAAATAGCCGTCGTGCTTGAAGATGAAGGTGCCTTCGTAGCGATTATCAATCGTGATCTGGGTCTGGCTGGCCGGGTCGGAATGCAGCCCGTCCGGCGAGAGTGTCCTGGCCCAGACGCCGCCGAAATAGCTGCCGTAGAAGATGTATCTCTGCCCGTTGGCTTCGATCACCGATGGGTCAAAGATCCACCGTCCGTTCGGTTCCACGACCGGCGCTCCGGAGTCCGTCCAGGGACCTGTCGGACTGGGGCTGGTGGCGACGCCGATGGCGCTGCCGCCGGCGACCGTGTCGGACGCCGTGTAGTACAGGTAATACTGGCCGTTGAAGTAGTGGATATCCGGCGCCCAGAGACCGGCGTCACTCCTGACCCACGCGGGCTTAGCCTGGAAGGCGTCCCCGACATAGGTCCAGTTCACCAGGTCTAGCGATTTTAGCATCGGGATCAGGTGGAAGTTGAACCCCCCGCCGGGAGTCTTATCTTGATCGTTGAGTGGGTCGGTTGTGCAGTAAATATACCAGTAGTTGTCGCCGGGTGTCTGCCCATGAATGATGGATGGGTCGGCGCAGCTTTCGACCAGGCCGTCGCCCGGAATCTGGATATGCAGCGGGTTGGTATAGGTGCCGGAGTTGGGGCTACTGGCCTGAGTGCCCGCGGCCTGCGCGGGAGCGACGAGCAGGGCCAGCGCCAGGATGCATACGGAGAGCGCGAGCCAGCGTGTACGAGAAAGAAGAGATCCCAGCATCAGTATGCTCCTTTGCATAGCGGCGTAACCGCACAGCGATGATGATGAGCCAACAGGTCAATACCCGGTCCGGCGAGGCGCGCGCCCACCCCACGGGACCGGCTCAGGGCATTGGTTGGGGACCGGTGGTCGGTCCCTCAACATGGGGTTTGCCATCCGGCCAGTTCACCCGGTCGATCCACATGAGCCGGCTGTCGCCGCGACCCCCCGCCACCGCCTGCCAGACGTGGTAGACGATCCACGTTTGATCGCCGACCTGGATCAGCGCCTGGTGGCCGGGACCGATAACCAGCGGCGGGTCCATGTGGCTCTTCAGAATGGGGTTTTCGGGCGCGTCCTGGCAGGGACCGGTGGGCGCCTGGCAGGTGGCATAGCCGACAGCGTAGTCCGCGCCGCCGTAGTCGTTGCCCGAATAGAACAGATAGTACTTGCCGTCGTGCTTGAACATGGTCGGCGCCTCGATGACATGGCCCTCCCAGTACTCGTCGTTGCTCACCAACTGGGTGGGCTGGCCGGTTACTTGCAGACCGTCGGGGCTTAGCTCCTGCACATAGATGTAGGTGGTGCGCCCGCAACAGTTGCCGTCGTTCTTGAAGTAGAGATAGAGCTTATCGCCATCCTGGAACGGGTCCGGGTCGATGGTGCCGCCCTCGTCCGCCTGGCACACCAGCGGATGATCATTGCTGTCTTTGAAGCGCCCATCGGGCGTATCGCTCACCGCCACGCCCACGCATTGCTTATCCGACGTTTTGTCGCGGGCGGTGTAGTACATCACATACTTGCCGCCGATGGCTATAACTTCGGGCGCCCAGACGAGGTTGCCGCCGATCTTCGCCCAAGACGGCAGCGCGGGCATGGCGTCGCCCTGCACACTCCAGTGGACCAGGTCGGGCGAGGTGGCGCGCTGGATGTTCTTTCCCGCGCCGTTCGTCGCGTAGGCATAGTACCGATCGCCCGCCTTTAAGACGAACGGATCGGGGAAGTCGCGGGTCAGCACCGGGTTCGTGAAGGTCGGCCCGGTGACCACGGTCGTGGGCGCCACCGTGGCGCCGGCAGTGGCTGCGGTCGTGGCCGCAGCGGTAGCTGCGGTCGTGGGGGCGGCAGCGGTTGGGCTGGCTGCCGCGGGCGCCGCCGTGGTGGCCGTAGCCGCACTCGCCGCTGGGGGCGGCGCCACGGTCGGGGTCGGCGCCCCACAGCCGGCGGTGATCAGCGCGAGCAGCCCCAGCAGGCTACCAAGCAGGAGCCGCGCGGAACCTGCGGCGCGGGAGGCCGCCGGGGTCCCCGCGCCGCGCGATAGGAATAGCCGCATGCGTTCTCCTTCGGATCAGCCCTTCAAGCCGGTGGTCGCCACGCTCTGGACGATAAAGCGTTGCAACCCGATATAGAGAATCAGCACCGGTACCGCGGCGATCACCGCGCCGGCCATCATCTGCCCGTACTCCGAGGTATAGGCGCCCTGCAACGTGCGCAGCCCCGGCGGCAAGGTCAGCATGTCCGACTTCTGCAAGATCAGCAGCGGCCACAGGAAGTCGTTCCAACTGGCCAGGAAGGTGATGATGCCGAGCGTGGCGAGCGCGCCTTTCGCCAGCGGCAACACTACCCGGTAGAAGATCTGGAACGACGAGGCGCCGTCGATCAAGGCGGCTTCCTCCAACTCCTTGGGCAAGGTCTCGAAGAACTGGCGCAGAAAGAAGACCCCGAACACGCCCGCCAGCCCCGGCAGGATCACGCCCAGGTAGTTGTTGAGCAGGCCGACATGATAGATGGTCAGGAAGTTGGGCACCAGGAACATCAGCCCCGGCAGGAAGAGCGTCGCCAGCATGATGGCGAAGATAATCTTTCGGCCAGGAAATTCCAGGCGCGCATAGGCGTAGGCGGCCAGGGAGTCGATGAACAGCGTCAGCACGGTCACGGCCGCTCCCACACCGACGCTGTTGACGAACCAGCGGGCAATCGGCGTGCTGCCGTTGTTGAACAGCCGCTCATAGTTGGCTAAGGTGAACGTCTTGGGGATCCAGTAGATCTGGGCGCTGAACCATTGCGATTTGGGCTTGAGCGATGTAGAGACCATCCACACCAGGGGCAGCAAGATCACGATCGCGATGGCGATCAGCACCACGTAGATCAGGATGCGGCCCACGATTTTCTGCGTATTGGGACCAACCGACGGGGGAGCCGTGGGCTGGGCCTGGGTCACGGTTGCCATGCGGCACCTCCTTCGTTAGTCGCGCTGGCGGAAGAATTTGAAGTTCAAATACGAGATGACGATCATGATGGTGGCGACCACCACGGACATCGCGGCGCCGGTGCCCTGGCGGCTGCGGCCAAAGGCTTCGGTATAGATGCGCATCATGACCGGCTCGGTGCCGCCGCCACCATCCGGCAGGCCGGGGCCGCCGTTGGTCATGATGAACGGCTGGCCGAACAGGTTGAAGGACGCGATGATGGTGATGGTGACGATGAACAGCAGCACCGGCTGGAGCGTCGGCAGGGTGATCTTCCAGAAGGCTTTCCAGCCCGTGGCCCCGTCGAGCGCCGCCGCTTCATAGAGAAAGTCGGGGATGTCCTGCAACGCGGCGAGCAGGATGATGGTGTTGAAGCCCATCGTCCACCAGACCGTACAGACCACGATGGCAACCCAGGCCCACGGCAGGCTGGAGAGCCATTGCGGTTGGAATAGGTGCCACTCGAACAGGTAATGGTTGATCAGGCCGCCCTGGCTCTGGAAGATCCACCACCAGAGCAACCCGGCCACCGCCACCGAGAGCACCCAGGGCGCGAAGTAGATGGCCCGGAAGATATTACGCCCCGGCGTCTTCGTGTTGAGCAGCACGGCCAGCAGCAGCGGGATCACGACGAGCATCGGTACGCTGTAGATCACGAACTTCGCTGTGTTGCCCAGCGAGTTCCAGAACGTATGGAAGTCCACGCTGCTCGGTGTAAACAGGTTGATGTAGTTGGTGAGGCCGACGAACTTGGTGGCAGCCGGCCGCAGATAATCGGACTCGAACAGGCTGATATACAGCCCGTTGAAAAACGGGTAACCGACGAAGATCGCGAACAGGACGAGGTGCGGCAGGATGAAGAGATAGGGTACCCAGTTCAACCGCGGCTTACTGCCGACACTGGGCGCGGCCACCGCTACCGCCTCTCGCCGCTGGGCCGTTGTCGCCATTGCTGCCCACCTTTCTCAGCGGAGGGTGCGCCGGCTGAGCGCTGGCGCACCCGATGCAACCGGTGTGCCCGCCGGAGCGGGCACACCGGTTGCGTTCGTTGGCGCTACTTGTTGGGAGTCGGGGTCGGCGAAGGCACGGGAACCGGCGTCGCGTTCGGGTTCGGCGAAGTGCCGTACCGTTGCGCGTTCTGCTGCAGAATCTGGTCCGCGCGCTGCTTGGCGCTATCGAGCGTGCCCTTGATGTCGGTCGACGTGCCGGACATGATGGCGCCTACGGCATCGTCCAGCGGCGCCCACGCGTCGGTGATACCCGGCACGGGCGGCGGATAGAAGACGTGCTCGGCGGCGGCGGCGATCTCGGCCTGCGGGTGCAGGTTCTTAAAGTCCGCGCTCTCGCGGACCTTGTTCAGCGCCGGGATCTGGCCGGCCTTGGCCCATTCGATCGAATGATCGAGCGCATACTTGATGAAGATGCCGGACGCGGCCTCTTTGCACTTGTCGATGCCGGATTTGTGCACCGGGATCGTGAACTGGTGGGACCCGGCCCAGACGAAGAACTGCGAGCCGATCTGCGGCGGCGGCGCGCCCATGCCCTTGAAGTCCACGGCGTCGCCGGTGACGTTCGTCGTCTGCCAGATGCCGTTCCAGATCATGGCCGCCTGGCCCGCCTTGAGGGCGTTGAGGTCGGCGTCGACCGGCAACTTGGGCTGCGAATACTTGGACTGGGCGTCTTTCATCCAGGTCAGCGCCTGCACGCCCGCGTCGCTGTTCCAGGTCGCCTGCGTGCCCTTGGCATCCCAGGCATCGCCGCCGAACTGGTGCAGCAACATCTCGAAGATCTGGCGCACCGGGAAGCCGGTGGTGATCGAGAAGCCCTGGACGCCGTTCTTGGTGGTGGCGGCGGCGGCCTTCTCGAACTCATCCTTGGTCTTCGGGGCGGCGGTGATGCCCGCGGCGTTGAGCAGATCGGCGTTGTAGAACATCACCATCGGGTGGATGTCCAGCGGGATGCTGTAGCGGTGGCCCGCGACTTCACCCGGGTTCCAGACGGCCGCCGGGTAATCGCTGGCGCTCAGGCCGATGGACGAAACCAGGTCGTCGATCGGGCGGATCGTGTTGCGGAACACCCAGGTAGGCACCTGGTCCACGTGAATAATGGCGACATCGGGCAGTTGGTCCGAGGCCGCCGCCGTCGCCAGCTTGGTGTAGTAGTCGGCCAGCGTGGTCATCGTGACCTTGATGTTCGGATTCTCCTGGTTGAAGGCGTTGACTTCATCGCCCATGTGCGGTCCGTCGGGGCCGGTCCAGGGATTCCAGAAGGCCAGTTCGACGTTAGAGCAGTTGGCGGGGAGTTGCAGCGCGGCGCCGCCGCCGGTGGTCGCGCCGCCGGTGGTGGCGGTCGCTTCGGTCGTGCCGCCGCCGGTCGCGGTGGTGGCGGTCGCTTCGGTCGTGCCGCCGCCCGTGGCGGTGGTGGCGGTCGCTTCAGTGGCGCCGCCGCCGCCCGTCGCGGTGGTGGCGGTCGCTTCAGTCGTGCCGCCGCCTGTTGTGCCGGTTGTCGCCGTGGGACTCTCACCGCCGCACGCCGCGAGCATCACACTCAGCATGCTGATCAGTGTGATCACCGACAAGAATTTCTTAGCTCGATACCACATTACGATTCTCCTCCTTGGATCATTGGTTACCGCTTTTAGTCTGTGCGCAATATCTCATCGTCGAGATGTATGATCCCTGCACCTCCTTTCGGGCTAGCGCCGGCGCGGACCGGCAAAACCTGTATCAAGATCCGTTATCCACGCGGCGTCCAGGCATATATTCGAGGCGCAGCGTCAGATCCTGGGGATAGTTACCAAACGAGCGCCCGAACAAGTTCAGGCCGCCCACATGCAGCGCATCGGGCTTGACGCCCAGGCGGACCGAAATGACCTGCTGGGGTTCGATGCATAGATCGCCGACGGTGAGCGGCGAGAGCCGGCGGCCGTCGATGAACGCGCCTTCGCCCGTCACCGACCAGCGCTTCAACAGCCCATATTGCGAGTCCTTGGTGTCCCACCAGGACGGGGTAAGCCGGCCCCGTTGGCCGCCGAAGTCCCCCGGCGCGGTCCAGGTGCCCAGCTCGCAGCCGTTGACCCAGAGCGTGATATCGGACGGCCAGTTGTTATCATGGAGCGGCGCTTCCGAGCAGATTTCCATGCTCACCTGCAACCCCACCAGGGTGGCGCCGGCGGGCAAGCGGTTGGGGAAGCTATATTCGAGGAAGCCGCTGCGGAACCAGATCAACCCGGCCTGAACCCGTTCCGGCTCATAAAAGCTGAGTGGATCGTCCAGGTAGCCGATCAGCGAACTTTCGCTCGCCAGCCCGCAGGTGGGCAGGGCCGCGAAACTGGTGTAGGCGCCGATGGGCATCGCCACTTCCACCGCCGTGCTGCTAATCGCCGTTTCATAGGGCAATTGGACGATCAGATTATCGTAGGTGCGGCTGCAAACTTTCTGCAAGCCGTGGCTGGCCGCGCGCAACTCGGTGTGCAGCAAATCGGCCTCTTCGAGGATCTTGATCTGCGCGGCGACAGTTGAGGACGGCATTTGCAGCGCCTCCGCGACCTCGTTGACCGAGCGCCCCCCCTCGGCCAGAAATTGTAGAATCCGCCAGCGCGGCAGCGAGGCCAGCGCCTTGAGCAGCGTGACGATCTTCTCATCTGGGGCGTTAGCTTCTAGGTGTAACGTTTTACCATGCAGCATAGCACGGTTCCTTCCGCCAGACCGGTAACAAGCCGGGTCCACACCCCGATCCGCCTTGACAAATTGGTATTGAAACAGCAAAATATAGATTGGCTTAACAAAGTATATTTCAATCCGCGCAACCTGTCAATAGGCTTTCCCGCCGATTCTCGTATACTGTAAGGAGTCCAATTTCATGCGCCAGCAGTGTTCCCTTTCCGGGTTGTGGCAATTTCAACTTGATCCTACCGGATCGCGCACGGTCGAGTCGCTGGCCCCGGATCGCGAGATCCCGGTGCCACTACCCTGGCAAGCCGCGTTTCCCGATCTCGAACAGTATAGCGGCTATGCCTGGTATCGCCGTTATGTCAACTTAACCGAGGACTGGCTGAGTGGCGAGCTGTTGCTGCACTTCGGCGCAGTCGATTACTGGTGCCAGGTATTTGTGAACGGTGAACTGGTGGGCGGGCACGAAGGCGGCTACACCCCCTTCACCATCCCGGTCCGCGCCTACCTGCATCCCGGCGAGAACGAGATCGCCGTGCGCGTGTACGATGCGGCACAGTCGCAGATCACCATTCCACGCTGGCCCAATTATCCGCCGACGACGGCGCGCGCCGAGCCGCCCTTCGACGCCAACCACATTCCGCACGGCAAGCAGGAATGGTACATCAACGCCGGCGGTATCTGGCAGGACGTGACGCTGACCGCCGTGCCTGCGGCGTACATCGCCCACGTCCAGGTAACGCCCGATATCCATACCGGCGCAGCCCGGCTCGTGATCGAACTGGCCGGCGCCCTGGATGCCGCCGCAGGCACGATGCAGATCCGTGTCGTCGCGGGTGATGATGCCTGGGAGACGCACGTGCCATTGGTGGCCGGGCAAACCCGCTATGAAACAACCGTCACCGTAAACCAGCCCCGTCTCTGGACCCCCGGCGATCCTTACCTGTATAACGTGACGGTGAGCCTGCCCGCGACGGGCGGCGATGCGCTGAGCACGCGGTTCGGCTTCCGCGAAATCCGCACCGACCAGGGACAATTGCTGCTGAACGGCGAACCGCTGTTCCTGCTCTGCGCCCTGGACCAGGATCTCTACCCGCAAACCATCTATACCGTGCCTTCGGAAGACTATCTGCGCGACGAGTTCGCCAAAGCGAAAGCGCTGGGCCTCAACAGCCTGCGCTGCCACATCAAGCCGCCCGACCCGCGCTATCTCGACCTGGCCGACGAGATGGGCCTGCTGATCTGGGCCGAGATTCCCTCCTGGCGGACGTTTTACCCCAAGGGCACAGCCCAGCCCAACCTGTTGAACCTGGACGACATCATCAAAGAGCGCGTCGAAGCGACCCTGGAAGGCATGATCCGGCGCGACTTCAACCATCCGTCGCTCATCATCTGGACCCTCGTCAACGAGGACTGGGGCACCGCCCTGCCCCTGAGCGCCGATGATCGCCGCTGGGTGCGGGAGCTATACCAGCACTGCAAGGCGCTCGACCCGACGCGCCTGGTGGTCGACAATTCGGCGTGCGTACACGGCTGGGGACCGAACATCCACGTGCAGACCGATCTGGACGACTTCCACATCTACGCCAATATCCCCGACCAGGCGCGGGCCTGGGAGCACTCGCTGGATCAGTTCAACCTGCGCCCGCTCTGGACCTTCTCCAGCCACGGCGATGCCGAGCGCACCGGGCAGGAGCCGCTGATCCTCTCGGAGTTCGGTAACTGGGGCCTGCCCTCGTTAAAGACCCTGCGCGCGGACGCGGGCGGGCAC
>JAICKM010000933.1 GCA_025927935.1 Chloroflexia bacterium
CCGCCCTGCGCATCCCGGCTGCGTCGCCATAGTAGGTGATGCGGCCGTTGTCCATCAGGATCACCTGCTCCGGCGCGATTTTCAGCGCGTCCTCGACCCGGTGCTCCACCAGGATGACGCTGCGACCCTCGTCGGCCAGCCACCGGAAGAGTTGCAGGGCCTCCCAGGCGCTGCGCGGATCCAGATTCGCCAGCGGCTCGTCGAGCAGCAAGACTGCCGGATCGAGGGCCAGCACGCCCGCGATGGCGACCTTCTGGTGCTCGCCGCCGGAGAGCGCCTGCGTTTCGCGCTCGCGCAACCCCTCCAGGCCGAGCAAGCCCAGCGCCCGCGTGACGCGCTCTTCCACTTCGGCCACGGGCAAGCCCAGATTCTCCGGGCCAAAGGCGAGATCGCTGCCCACCGTGCTGGCGACAAGCTGCCGCGACGGGTCCTGCAAGACGGTACCCACACGCCGCGCCAGCGCCGCGCGACTCAAGTGGAAGATGTCCTCCCCGCCCAGCCGCGCCTCGCCCCAGAGGGTGCCTTTGTAGCTGTGCGGGATGAGACCGTTGAGGCAGCGCAGCAAGGTCGATTTGCCGCAGCCGCTCGGCCCGGCCACCAGCAAGAGGCTGCCCGCGGGTACCTGGAACGAGATGTTGTCGAGCGTGCGCGTGGTGGCGGCCGCATACTGGAAGCTCAGTTCCGCGACTTCAATTACCGGTGGTTGTGTGACGATTTCATTCACGATGATGGTTCCATCCGTGTCCCCGCCTTGGGGCAACCTGCGGCCCAGAACTACGATAAGCAAAACCCGCCATCCAGGGGCAGGATGACGGGCTATACGATGGTTTGCAGCGGGTGCCGGCCCCTGGTCAGGGGACAGCGCGCCGGCTCGTATCGCCCCGATCCCGGCCACAACAGAGACAGCCCGGCCCCAGATCTGGGCCGCCGGGCCGCGCGGATGCGGCGTATTGGGGGTAGGAGGCAACGCCGCTCATGGGCGCCATTGCCGGGGAAAGCTTACGCGGCATAAGCACGACTCACAGGACTCCGACGAGTATCAGCCAACAAAAAACCTCTCCCATTGGGAAGAGGCATCATTGCGCTACGGGTTCCGCGGCGCGGCCTATCTTCCCATGCAGGGCTGGATGGGGCACCTTGCCACGCCGCAGGTTGCCGAGTGGTCCACGGGCCAGATCCCTCGCACTCTCGTGATAGCAATTCTTCACTTGGCCCGATTGTAGCACAGCCATCCCGCGCTGTCAAACGCCCTCAGCGCATGGGTGGGAACAAACCTAACCCCCCTTCCCGCCGCGGGAAGGGGGAGACGTGAGAACCTATCTTCAGGCATGTTGGATGACCGGTAGGCGCCCTCAGCGCACCGGGACGTATTGCAAGGCGCCGACCTGGCGCACCAGGCCCTTGAGTTCCATCATGGTCAGCGTGCTGCTGACTACGTGGGCCGCCAGGTTGCAGCCGCGCACGATGGCGTCGATATGCTGGGGTTCGGAGTCCTGTTGCAGCCAGGCCAGCAGTGTGCGCTCGGTGGGATCTTCGGGCAAGGCGAGGACAGCTTGCACATGCTCGGCCACCAGGCCCATCTTTAGCTCTTCGAGGATGTCGTCCACCCGCGTCACGCACTTGGCCCCTTGCTTGAGCAAGTCGTTGGTGCCCTGGCTTTGGGGATTGAAAATCGAGCCGGGCACGGCAAAGACCTCGCGGCCTTGCTCCAGGGCGAAGCGATGGGTAATCAGGGCGCCGCTGCCGGGACCGGCCTCTACGATGAGTACACCCAGGCTGAGGCCCGAAATAATGCGGTTGCGCGGCGGGAAGTTGACGCCATCCGGGCGCGTGCCGAGCGGGTAATCGGTGATCACCGCGCCGCCGCCCTCAGCGATGCGCCGGGCCAGGTTGCGGTTCTCGGCGGGGTAGATCTGGTCCAGGCCCGACCCAAGCACACCCACGGTGCGCCCGCCCGCGTCGAGCGCCGCGCTGTGGGCCAGGGTATCCACACCGCGCGCCAAACCGCTCACGACCGTGACCTTGCTGCGCGCCAGGTCGGCGGACAGGCGCGTGGTCACTTCGCGGCCATAGGACGTGACCTGGCGGGTGCCGACCACGCCGATGGCCCAATCGTCGGCGGGCGTGAGTTCGCCCAGCACGTAGAGCACGGGCGGCGCGTTCTCGACCTGGCGCAGCCGGTCGGGATAGCCGGGGCCGGCCCAGGTCAGCACCCCGGCGCCCAGGCTGTCCAGCCGGGCGCGGATCGCCGCCGCGTCGAACTCACGGCGGGTCGCCAGCAGGTTCTCGATCACTTTGGCGTCCAGCCCGGCGGCCATGAGGTCGCCGGCGGATGCTTTCCAGGCGGCGGCCACGTCGCCAAACGTGTCCAGCAGCCGCCGCAGCCGCACGGGGCCGAGGCCCTTGACCAGATTGAAGCCGATGTAGTAATCGTCGGTGGGGTCGTTCACGGCGCTAGTGTATCACGTCCCGCGCAGCGG
>JAICKM010000539.1 GCA_025927935.1 Chloroflexia bacterium
TAGGCGGGGCGGGCCGCCGGGGCCTCTTTAGAGGCCGCCGCGGTAGTGGCGGTCGCGGCCCATTGCCAGTCCATGCGGACCTTCAGCGCGCGCTCGATGGACTTCATCATGGGCAGATCCTGCACGGCGATGAGCGAGACGGCGGCGCCGGTTTTCTGGGCGCGGGCCGTGCGGCCAATGCGGTGGACATAATCCTCAACCGTCTGCGGCGCGTCATAGTTGATGACGTGTGAGACATCGGGGATGTCGAGACCGCGGGCCGCCACATCGGTGGCGACCAGGATCGGCGTCTCGCCGCTCTTGAACTGATCGAGGGCGCGCAGGCGGTCGGGCAAGGCCAGGTCGCCGTGGAGGGCGACCGTGTTCATGCTGCGGGCGCGCAGGCTGCGGTGCAGGTCGTCCACGTCGCGCTTGGTGCGCACGAAGACCAGCACGCGCTCGGCACCGGGGTCGCGCAGCAGGCGCATGAGCGTGGGAATCTTGTTCCCATCAGGGATCATGTAGACGGCCTGGGTGACGGTCGCCACGGTCATGGCCGGCGGGTCCACGCTGGCCTGGATCGGATCATGCAGCAGGCGATTGGCGAGCGGGCGGATGGAGTCGGGCATCGTCGCCGAGAAAAACAACGACTGGCAGCGCGCGGGCAGGTAGGACACAAGCTGCTGCACGTCGGGCAAGAAGCCGAGATCGAGCATGCGGTCCACCTCGTCCAGCACGAACGCCTGGACACCGTCGAGGTACAACTTGCGGCGGCGGATCAGGTCGAGCAGGCGGCCCGGCGTGCCGATGACCACTTGGACGCCATCCTGCAACTGGCGGATCTGCGCGGTCATGCTGGCGCCGCCGACGATGACGGCGGTGCGCACGTCCATATGGCGAGCGTAACTGGTAATCTCGTCGTCCACCTGGTAGGCCAGTTCGCGGGTCGGCACGACGACGACTGTGTGCAGGTCGTCATGGCCGGTGATGCGGTCGAGCAGGGGCAGGACATAGGCCGCGGTCTTGCCGGAACCGGTCTGAGCATTGCCTAACACATCGCGGCCATCGAGCACGGCGCCCATGACGCGCTCCTGAATCGGGGTAGGGGTCACGTGGTCCCGGCCGGCGATACCCGCCTGCAACTCGGGACTAAAATCAAAATCTGTAAAGCGCAACGCGGCGCATCCTTTCTCAGGCAGGCGCAGATTGGGGCGCATGCCGAACGGCGGACCTGACCAGCGGGGCTGTGCCGCGCGGATCAGGAGCCAATAATCGCAGGGGCCTGGCGTTTTGCTCTACCGGCCCGTCTCTTCTCATACACTTCTACAAAGCGGGCGTGATGCCCGAGGCAGGCCGCCGTGGTCTTCAAACATCGCTCATGCGCGGGGGCGCTGGGGGAAGGGGGAAGTACCTGTATGCTCTTCTCTCGTCTTAGCCTGCTCAACATTGTCTTCTTGAGTATACCCGAATCAAGCCCGAAATGCAAGAGGGCACCTGGATATTCGTTTATCGGCAGCGCAGAGGCGCCGCGGACGCAGAGATTGTTAAAAGGAGTGAGGTTTACGATCTTTGCAGGTGGTTAGGTCGCCGCGTCTGTACATCGCGCGTTTAACCGGCATGCTTTCTGCTAGCTTTTGTTTCGATTAGCAGGATTGCCGGCCAACGGCGCCGGCGCGGGTTGATGGAGGTGCTTTATGCCTTATGATACGTTGAGCGATTTGCCGGACAGTGTGCGCGATAACCTGCCCAAGCACGCGCAGGAGATCTACCAGGCGGCGTTTAACAACGCCTGGGATGAGTACCACCACGATGAGGCGCGGGCGCACCGGGTGGCCTGGGGCGCCGTCGAGCGGGAATACGATAAGGACGACAAGACAGGCGACTGGAAGAAGAAGGCCGAGAAGTAGCCAAGCTCGGCGTCGAAATGAAGCGGTAGCTACGCATAACCGGAGCGGACAATAAAGCGAGGGTGGGCCACAGCCCACCCTCGCTGCTTGCCGGCGCCCGGCGCGGCTGGATTAATGAACGGTGAGAGTGCGCGCCGGGGACCAGGCGCTGGGTCTTCCGGTACCGTCGATGGCCTCTACCCGCCACCAGAGTTGCTGGGCCGGGAGGCTGCTAGTCGTGTATTGAGTGGCGAAGACATTGGTGCTGACGAGCGGCGACGCGAAACTGGACGAGGCGGCGATCTGGATCACGTAGAAGGTCGCGCCGTTCACGGTGGACCAGTCGAAGGTGATCGGCGTGCCGCTGCTGAAGCCGGCGCCGTCCGCGGGATCGAGCAGGGTCGGCGCGACGTTGGGCACCACGTTCAGGGTGGCCTGGACCGAGGCGCTCTGCCACGTAGCGGTCAGGGTGACGTTCTTCGCCGTGCTGACGGGCTGCGTCGTGGCCGTGAAGGACGCCGAGGTGGCGCCCGCCGGGATGGTGACGCTGGCCGGGACGGCGGCGGTGGCCGGATCGCTGCTGGACAGCGCCACGACGGCCCCACCGGACGGCGCGGGTCCGTTGAGCAGCACCGTGGCTGGGGCCGGATTGCCGCCGAAGGCGCTGGTCGATGTGGCGCCGTTGGCGAAGGTGATCTGGTCGAGCGCGGGCAGCAGGATGGTCATGCTCGCGCTACCGCTGGATCCGTTGTAGGAGGCCGTGATCGTGACCACCGTCTGCGCCGTTACGTGGCCGAGCGTGAGCGTAAAGGCAGTGGACCCGACGGTATCCTGGGCGACGCGCACGCTGGATGAGACGGCCAGGGCGGATGGGTTGCTGCTGGTCAGGGTGACGACCGCGCCGCCGGGAGGCGCCGGGGCAGTCAGGGTGACGTTGCCGAAGAGCGCGGTGGTGTCTCCCGCCACTACGCTAGGCCGGCTAAGCTGGACATTGGCAATGCCGGTGGGCGGCACATCGGCAATAAAGCTGCGCACCTCAGACCAGGGCGACAGTGCAGGCAGGGTAGGGCTGGAGTCGCCGTGCATAGCGCGTACGCGCCAGTATTTGGTGCCGGACGACATGTAGTTGAGGGTGTACTGCGAACCGTCGATCTGGTTGTTGCAGAACAGGATCGCCCCGCAATCGCCGGTGAAGTTGGGATCGTCGGCAACCTCCAGGGTGTACTCGCCCGACTGCGGGTTCGGGTCCACGTTCCAGGAGAAGGTAATGGGCAGCGAGACGTGCGCGCCGTTGGCCGGGCCGAGCAGGATCGGCGCCGGGGGCAGCGGCGCACTATAGGTGATATTCACGACCAGCGTGGCACTGGGCAGACCAAGGGTGCCGTCGGCGGCGACGCCGCGGACGCGGGCGTAGACGACAAAGGGCTGCCCGAAGTCCATCCCGCGCGAGGGATCGGTCGTGACGATGGTGTTGACCTGTGAGCCGTTAAACGTTGAGTCCACGATGTCGTACTCGAAGCGATAGGATGCGGCGTTGGACACGGCGGTCCAGGTGTAGGTGTAGGATTCGTAGGGGTGGAACTGAGCGTTGGGGGCCGGGCCGGTGAAGGCGGGTGTGCCCGGCGTGCCCGCCGCCTGGCCGGTGATGGTGAAGCTGCGTGTAGGCGACCACGGACCGGTGACGAACGCGCCGTTGACCACATCGACGTGCCAGTAGTAGGTGCCGTTGGGCAGGCCACTCTCCGTGACCTGCGTGGTACCGTCGTTTGTGGAATCGTGGAGGACGACCACCTGGAAGGTCGAACTGGTGCTGATCTCGATATTATAGCCGAGAATCCCGCTCGGATCGCTTACCGCTGACCAGGAGAAGGTGAGCGGCTCGACGAGTTGGGCGCCGGTGGCGGGTCCCAGGACGGTGGGGGCGGGTGGCCCGCCCGGCACGGCTGTGGGGGTGGGTGTGCTGGCCGGGGGGCGGGTGGGGGTGGGGGTATTGCCTCCTCCGTGCGAGGCGCCGGCGGGGTACGCCGGCAGGGCGAAGAAAGCCAGCAGCAGGGCCGCGAGGGCCACCCAGACTCCAAAACGTGCTTTCATAACAGACACTCCTTAGTTGGGCCGCGGGGGGATAGGCAGTGCAGGATCGGCGCGAGTGCGCATGTCCAGCCGCGCTCGCCCGGTAGGGGCGGGGAGAGCACCATGCGGCGGGCACCGGTTCCTATGCGCATCACAACGCGCGGCCGGGGCGTAAAGTAGCGGCTTGATCCGGGATTACCGCAAGACGGTGCGCGGGCACTGCCCAGTGCCCGCGCGTTATGGCCGGCAGCCGGTGAGTCCGCCTTGACTTTCCCCAGGATTGATGGTAGAATTACGCAAGTTGAGATCGGTGCGGCAACGCACCCCTGTGGCGCATTCGTCTAGCGGCCCAGGACGCAGCCCTCTCAAGGCTGAGATCGGGGGTTCGAATCCCCCATGCGCTACCATCGGCCCCGCCCCCGCGGGGCCTTTTCTTTACCCGGAGGAGCGCACTTATGACTGATTCGATGCCGTCTGCGGCGGGCGAGTCCGCGCAGACTGTTGTCCTCGAAGGCACGTTCAGCCCCGCGGAGGCGGCCGCCGAACTCTACCGCTACTTGCCTGTCACTGTGCCCCCGCTGACCCGGCGCATCGACGTGGCCTACCAGGCGCGCCCGCTCGACCCAGCGGCGGAAGGGAACCTGGTGGTCACGATTGGCATTTTCGATACACGCGGCCTGGCCTTCCTGGAGCCGAACGGGTTTCGCGGATGGACGGGCGATTTCCGACAGGACTTCTTCCTGGCCCCCGACGAGGCCACGCCCGGCTACCGGCGCGGGCCGCTGCCGGCGGGCGAGTGGCACATCATGCTGGGGATGGAGGAGGTGACGACGGCGGGTTGCGCCTATACTGTGACCGTCACCTGCACCGTGGCCGCGCGGGCGGAGGATGTGCCGGCGCCGGTGCCGTACCCGCGCTATGAGCCGGGCGTGCTGGTCCAGGGCGCGCGCTGGTATCGGGGCAATCTTCACGCCCACACCTACCATAGCGACGGTTCCAACTCCGTGGCCGAGATGGCGGCGGAACACCGCCGCTGGGGCCTCGACTTCGGCGCCATGACCGACCATAACCTGGTCAACCCCGAA
>JAICKM010000012.1 GCA_025927935.1 Chloroflexia bacterium
GCGCAAGGAGCCTGCGGGCGCCGGGTGAGTTGAAATGCGCCCGCGCGATATGGTAACATTCGGCAGGCGGCTGCCCCGGCAGGCCGCCTCTTTATTGGCATGGCCTCAGTCGTCCGGCACCAGGATATGTCATTCTTCGCGCCGCTCAGAAACTCCGTCTCGGCGCCCAAAAAACGAGACTCTTCGCTGCGCTCAGAGTGACAATCGGCTCTGACAGACTACTTAGCAATTGGATCTCATGTAGCATGACGCTGGACTGTTCGATTGTTATCGTCTCCTGGAATGTGTGCGACCTGTTGCGCGCCTGTTTGCGTAGCTTGCCTGCGGCAGCCGGGCCGGACCTCCAGACGGAGACGGTGGTCGTCGACAACGCCTCGACGGACGGATCGGCCGGCATGGTGCAAGCGGAGTTCCCGCAGGTGCGTCTGCTGATCCAACCGGTCAATCGCGGCTTCACGGGGGGCAACAACCGGGGCATCGCGGCGGCGCGCGGGCGCACCGTGCTGCTGCTCAACCCGGATACCGAGATGCGACCGGGATCGCTGGCCGCGCTGGTGGGCTACCTGGAGGCGCATCCCGGCGTGGGCCTGGTGGGGCCACGGCTGCTGAACTCCGACGGCTCCCCGCAGTCCTCGCGCCGCCGCTTCCCGACTATCGGCACCGCGATGGTCGAGAGCACGCCGTTGCAGCCGTTTCTCGCGCGCCTGGGCGCCCTGCGCCGCTACTATGTGCTCGACCGTACCGACGACGAGGAGCAGGAGGTGGACTGGGTGACGGGCGCCTGTATGCTGGCCCGGCGCGAGGTGCTGGCCGCGGTCCACGGCTTCGACCCCGGCTACTTCATGTACAGCGAGGAACTGGACCTCTGCCGGCGCATCCGCCGGGCCGGGTGGCGCATCGCCTACGTGCCGGACGCGGTAGTGGTCCATCACGGCGGGCGGAGCAGCGACCAGAACGTGCCGGAGCGGCATATCCGCTTCCAGCGGTCGAAATTGCGCTACTTCGCGCGCTGGCATGGGCGGAGCGTGGCCACCGGGCTGCGGCTCTGGCTGCTGGCGCTCTACGCCTGGCAAGCGGCGCTGGAAGCAGGCAAGTGGCTGGTCGGCCACAAGCGGCCGTTGCGCCGCGAGCGGGTTGCCATGTATGGGCGGGTGTTGCGCAGCCTCTGGCGCCCGGCGCCGCGATGACGGGTGCGCCCATTGCGCTGATTTCGGCGGAGTACCCGCCCGCGCCGGGCGGCGTGGGCGACTACACGGCCTGCCTGGCCGCCGCGCTGGGTCGCGCCGGGTGCACAGTCCATGTGCTGACCAGCCAGGACGCGGCGGATGCTGCCGGCACCGCGCCCGGCGTGACGGTCCACCGGGCGATCGCCGATTGGCGCTGGCCGTGCTGGGGCGAGATCCGCGACCTGCTGGACCGCATCCGGCCAGGGATCGCCGATATCCAGTACCAGACCGGCGCCTACCGGCTGCACGGCGCGATCAACCTGTTGCCCTGGCGCGAGCGCGGGCGCCCCGATCTGGCCTGGGTGACGACGTTTCACGATCTGCGCGAGCCGTATCTGTTCCCCAAAGCCGGGCCGGTGCGCCGCTGGGCCAACGAGGCGTTGATGCGCGCGAGCCGGGGCATTGTCGTCACCAACCCGCAGGACGAGGCGGCGCTGCCGGCCTGGGCGCGGGCACGGGCCGCGGGCATCCCCATCGGGGCCAACATCGCGCCGCAGCCGCCTGCGGGCTGGAACCGCGCCGCTTGGCGCGCGGAACACGGGATCGCGCACACGACCACGCTGGTCGCCTATTTTGGCTTCTTCAACGCCGGCAAGGGCCTGGAGACGCTGATCGGCGCGCTGGACCGCCTGCGCGGCGCGGGGGCCGATATTATGCTGTTGCTGGTGGGCGGCGGCACGGGCATGAGCGACCCGACCAACGCCCAGGCCGCCGCCGCGTTGCTCCGGGCGGTTGCGGACCGGCATTTGGAGGCGGCCGTCCAGTGGACGGGCTATGTCACGGCGGAGGAAGTCTCGGCGGCCCTGTTGAGCGCGGATCTGGCGGCGCTGCCGTTCCTGGACGGAGCCTCGCTGCGCCGGGGCAGCCTGCTGGCCGTGCTGGCCCACGGCTTGCCGCTGATCACCACGACGCCCCAGCCGGTGCCCTCTAGCCGGATGCCCTGGCCCACGCTGCACGACGACGAGAACGCGCTGCTGGTCCCGCCCGGCGAGACCCAGGCGCTGGCCGCGGCCATGCAGCGGCTAATGAGCGACCCGGCGCTTAGCGCGCGGCTCGGCACGAGCGGCCGGGCGCTGGCCGCCGCGTTCGATTGGGATCGCATCGCGGCCCAACACCTGGCCCTGTTCGAGCGGATCATGCCCGTCCGATCCCGGTGAACCTTAATGCAGCCGTATCCGTTTAATGGGTACACATGATGGAGCAAGCCATGCCGCGGAGCAAGCAGTAGTGCAACAACCCCATACGCGCACCTTAGCCACGGCCCCGGCGGCGACGACCGTGAGCCGGGCGGTTGCTCAGGCGCGCGCCCTGCCCACCTGGGTCTGGGTGGCGGGCTTCACGGTGCTGGCCTTCGTCCTGCGCGTCCACCGGCTGGGCGCGGAAAGCTTCTGGTTCGACGAGGCCGACATCATCAGCCAGGCCAAGGAGCCGCTCAGCACGCTGCTGACCTCTTTCACACGCGCCGGGGAGAACGGCCCGCTCTACACGCTGCTGCTCCACTTCTGGATCGCGCTGGTCGGCACGCGCGAGGCCCCCGTGCGGCTGCTGCCGGCCCTGTTCGGCACGGCCACCGTGCCGGTCATCTATTATGCCGGCAAGCGCCTTTTGAGCCGCGAGTTAGGGCTGGTCGCGGCGGCGCTGCTGACTGTGTCGCCCTTCCATATCTGGCACTCGCAAGACGCCAAGATGTATACCCTGGTCGTGCTGGTCACGTTGGGCAGCACCACACTCTACTTGCAAGCCCTGGAAAAGGGGCAGGCGCGCTGGTGGGCCGCCTATGTGCTGGCGACCTGGGTGGCCCTCTTTGCCCACAGCATGTCGGTGCTCATCCTGGCCGCCCAACTCCTGGCGACGCCGCTGCTCTGGCCGCGGCTGCCCCCCACCGACCGGGCCGCGCGCCGGGCCGCGGCCCAGGGCCGCCGCCGCTGGGTGATCGCCATGCTGGTGCTGTTCCTGCCTTTCCTGCCCATCGCCTGGGAGCGCATCTACGCTTTCCTGGTGGGCAATATCGCGGGCGACTGGCACGCCAGCATCCCGTTTCCCGATATGCTGGGCGTGCTGTTCGTCAAGTTCGCCATGAACCGAGCGCCCCAACCGTGGGAAGCGGCGGGAGCCTGGGTGGTCGGGGCGCTGTTTGTTGTGGGGTTGGTGCCCTGGGTGCGCGCGGCCCGCCGCTCCTGGGCCTTCTTGCTGATCCTCTGGCTGGCGCCCACCGTCATCTTCTGGCTGCTGACCCTGCGCGTGCCGCTGTTCGAGCCGCGCTACCTGATTATTGTCCTGCCCTACTATCTGCTGTTCGTGGCCGCCGGGCTGCTCCGGCTGGGGCGCTTTGGCCTGCTGGCGGCGGGCGCGGCGTTACTGCTGGTTGTGGCGCTGCAAGTATCGGCCCTGGTGCAGATCAACTACAGCGCCCAGCCGCAGAAGGAAGAGTGGCGCCAGGCCATCAGCTACGTGCAGGACCATATGCGCCTGCGCGACGTGATCATCGTCCATCCCGGCTATCTGAAGACGGCGGTCGAACAATATTTGCAGGAGACCGGCGACGTGCCCAAGGTGCCTGTCGAGACGGTGCCCTACTTGAACACGGAGAACTTCGGCCAGCGCGAGCTGGTCTCCTGGCTGCGCGAACAGATCGCCGGGCACGAGCGGGCCTGGATCATCACCTCGCCACCACGCACCGACAAAGAGGACCCGGAAGGCGAGGTGCTGCAATTCTTCGAGGGCAAATTCTGGCCCGATCCGCGCTACTACCAGTTCGACGTGCAGGAGTACCTGGGCGTCAAGATCTACGGCTATGCCTTTAACGGCCAGCCCCATAGCTGGTATCCCAAGCCGGTCTACCCGCAGCAGGTCAAATTCGCGGGTGGCTTCAACTTCACCGGATCGATCTATGAGGTGCGCGGCGACGTGAAGGACCAGGTGGCGAATGCGGGCTGGCTGCCGCTGACGCTCTACTGGCGCTTCGATCAGCCACCCACGCCGGACCAGGACTACATCATCTCGCTGCGCCTGCTGGACGAGCACAACAAGGAGTGGGCGGCCTACGACCTGCCGCCGCTCAACGGCTACCGGCCCACCACGCAATTCGGCACCGAGCCGGTGATCGACTACCCCGACATCTTCATCCCCGGCAACGCCCCGCCCGGCACCTACCATATCACGCTCCAGGTCTGGCCGCGCTGCACGGAGGACCATGTCTGCTGGGATCCCAACAACCCGCATCAGCACGCCGGGCAGCCGCTCGCGGTGGTCTCCGCCGATACGAGCGCCGCGCCCGGCGATAGGACAGTAACGCTGGTCCACCCGCTGCACATCATCGCCTGGCAGCCGCCCAAGTAAGGCGGCCTGTGCCTATCCGTTCATACGTTCACGGCCAGGATTACTTATTTTAGTTTGATTCTTCGCGTCCTTCGCATCTTTGCGGTGAACGTATGAACGGCGTATAACCGGATGCGGGGCCGCGCCGTCTTGCGCCTGTGGGGAGCGCTGTGCTACAATGCGCCGAGCACAGGTACTTACAGGAGGCGGTATGGCAGAACGACGGCTGGCGCGTGTGTTTGTCTGGAAGCAGGGCGCCGAACCCGAACCCGACTATGTCCAACAGGTCTTACAGGCGGCGGTGCCGGAGGCGCGGCAGCCGGGCGGCGAATACGCCGTCACCGGCGAAGCGGCGCCCGCCGAATGGCCCGCCGATTTCTGGAGTTTCGCCCTGCCCCGCCTGCGCCAGGGCACCGACTGGACCGATCCGGCCCGCTATGAACTCGCGGGCTGGACAGGCACCGACTCCCGGTCGGGATCGCGGCTGTTCGTCGTCAGCGTGTATGACCGCCCGCAGTCCCCGGCAGCCAAAGCGGCCCCGGCGACCGCCACGCCACCCCCGGCCCCCGCGCCGCCGGAGCTGCCACCCGCGACGTCAGCGGCGGCCCGGGCGCCGGAGCCGCCCCTGACCGTGCCCGCGCCGCCCACGCCAGTCCCATCCGCGCCCGCCGTAACCATTGCGCCGGCGGCCGCCACCCCGCCTGCTACCGCTGCGTCGCCAGCCCCGCCGCCCGGCATGGGCTACGGCGCGCCGCCCGCCGGGTTCCCGGTAGACAGCGCCGGTGCCGCTGCCCGCGTCACGGCCTGGGTGCCCCCATCGACCGCGGGGTCCGCCCCGGCCACAACTGTGTATCCGCCACCTGCCGCGCCGCCCGCGCCACCGGCGGGCTATGCGGCCGCTCCCGCCGCGGGCTACCCCCCGCCAGGCTCTGCACAGCCTCCCGGCCCCGGCTACCCCGCTACGCCGGGCGCCGCGTATCCCACCAGCGGCTACCCACCGGCGGCGCCGGTCGCGCCGCCCGCCCAGCCGGCGCCCGGCTACCTGCTGCCCGCATCGCCATCGTATGCCTATCCGAATCAGACCGGCATCACGCCCGTGGAGTTGGCGGGCGTGGGGCGGTTTTACGTCGGGCTGGGGCCACGTCTGGTCGCCGGGTTGGTCGACCTGGTGCTGATCGGGATGCTGGAACTCACGCTGGTGCTGGCCGTGATCCTGATTGGACGGCGGCTGAACGACGGCTCGAATGCGGGCGCGCTTTCGCTGGTGCTCGGTTGTTTCACGGTGGTTGTCGGCCTGGCGGTCTTGGTGATCTACCTGGCCGACTTCTGGGCCTGGCGCGGGCAGACCCCCGGCGCGATGATGATGGGCCACAAGGTGGTCACGGAGAGCGGCGCGAAGCCCACATTGGGCCGGGCGACGCTGCGTGCCATCGGCTATATCATGTCGCTGCTGACGCTCGGCATCGGGCTGCTGATCGCGCTGGGCGATGAGCGCAAGCAGGCGCTGCACGACCGCATGGCGAACACCTTTGTCGTGCCGGTCCAGCCTCCGCCCGGCCCGCGCCCGGTGGACTTACCTGGTTATCCACCCGGCGAGGCGAGCGCCGCCGCGACCACCGGGTCGGCCCCGCCCCCGGCGCCCGCCCCCGCGCCGGTTGTGCCGGCCTACACCCCCGCGCCAGGCCCGTCCCCAGCGGCGCCGGCCTACCCGGTATCGACCATCCTGCCGGCGATGCCACCGGCAGAACCCGCGGTTGCTGCGCCTATGGCAGCCGCCGCGCAAGCGCCGGCCCTCTCCGAGCCGGACCATAGCGCCGGAGCGCAGTTCCGCCGGGGCCTCGAATTGCTGGCGGAAGGCACGCGGGAGCCGGGCGGCGACCGCACGCTGCTGATCGTCGAACCCGAAGCGGGGCAAGCCGCCACCGCCGCCTTCAATGCCGCCGCCGCTGCCGACCCCGGCGCGGCCATCTATCGCTACTTTGTGGGAGTGGGCCGCCGCTACGGCGAGGGCTACCCGGCGGCGCAGATCGAGTTCGACCGGGCACGGCAGATCGATCCCAGCTACTGGGAAGCGCAGATGCAGAGCTTCTTCGGCCCGCACTGGCACGATGCGTTTGCCTATCCGGCGTGGTCGGCGCGAGCGGCGGCCCTGTCCGGCGTGCTGCGCGCGTTGCTACCGCCGCGCCCCGGCAGCCGTCTGGTGATCGTGCGCGAAAGCGGCGCGCGGACCGTGGCCGTGCTCTGCCACACCCGGCGCGATAGCTGGAAGCGCCCGCCCACCGCCGACATGCCCGCGCGCATCGAACTGGTGCCCAGCGCCACGCCCACCGGCCTGATTGTCGCCCTCTACGTGGCCCTGCGCGATGATCCGCAGAACCCCTACCGCGGCGAGACCTTCGTCAATCCCGCCGAGGCGCCCGGTCCGGACGACGACGCCACGCAACTGGGCCAGAATCTGATCCTGCAACTGGCCCGCCAGAGCCACACCTATCTCATCTTCGCCGACGAGACGGGCACGCTGCTGCTGAACCGCCAGTTGGTCTTCGACGCTGCGACGCGCCAGAATCTGACCCAGGTGGCGACCCAGGTGCAGGCGGTGGCCTACCAGGCCATCGAGCGCAACCAGCCGATGTCGTTGGGCCAGTTCCAGGAAGCGGCCCGCTGGCACATCCAGCAGTTCCCGCTGGAGCGCGTGCAGGTCTAAGGTGGGTGTGCCCGTGTAAGCGGGACCGGGCAGAATCCACTGGAAAGGCCGGGTTGCCGGACGGCGACGGCGGCGTACAGCGAGCGCGTGACGACCCCCGCGCCGGATGGCGCGGGGGTCGCCAGGGGTATTGGGCGCTATTTCTACGGAACCACACGAGCCGGGACCGGCCCTGGCGTGCGCATCACTTTCCCGATCGGCACCACCAGGGCCACTAGAGCAGGGCGCGCCGCCCCGATACGATTATCCTTCCCGGCGGGTGCCGGCGAGTATCGGCGCGGGGGCGCCGCGCGGGGCGGGCAACCGGGTCGCGAACAGCACACCGAGCAGCAGAAACGCCGACGCCAGAAACAAGGTCGCGCGGGTGGCCTGGGCGAACCCCTGGGTCAGTGCGGCGGCCACCGCCGGCCCCGCCGCGCCCAGCGAGCCGTGCGCCCCCGCTGCGCGCAACGCGGGAATGGTGCTGCCCGCCGAATCCCTGGCGGCGCTGATCAGGCCCTGCGCCGCGCTGGGCGCGAGGCCGGAAACAGCATCCAACTGGCCGGGGAGATAGACGGCCAGCGCGACCGCCAGCGCGGCGCCGAAGATCGCCGTGCCCAGGGCGGCGCCGATCTGGCGCACGGTACTCTGGGTGGCCGACCCCTGACCGGACTGTTCGGGCGGAACCTCCGCCAGCACCGTGCTGGTGAGTTGCGCCGAGGCCAGCCCCAGCCCGGTACCGTAACAGACAAGTAATACCCCCACGAGCCACGGCGATACCGTCGAGTTGAGGACCAGCGCCGTCACCCCGACGCCGACGGTTTCAAGCAGCAGCCCGATGACCACCACCTTCGCCGCGCCGACACGGGCGGCCAGATGGCGTGCCGCCGCGCCGGAGCCGAACGCGCCGGTCGCCATCGCCGCGAGCACAAAGCCCGCCTCCAGCGTGCTCAGGCCCAGGGCGTTCACCAGGAACAGGGGCAGCACAAACAGCAACCCGAACTCGCCCACCGCGACACACAGCGCCGTCAGATTGCCGGCGTTGAAGCTGGGTATGGTGAACAGCCGCAGGTCCAGGATCGCCGAGCGCCCATTGTGGCCGCGATGGCGCTCCCAGAGTACGAACAGCACCAACGCCAGCAAACCCACCGCGCCGATGGGCAGCACCGCCGAGATCGGCGCTGTCGCCGGCCAAGTCAGACCGAGGATGTGCAGGGTATCCAGGGGCCGCCACCAGCCGAGCGAGTTGCCCTCGATCAGCGCGAAGACAACCGCGCCAAAGCCAAGCGCGCTCAGCAGCAAGCCGTCCACGTCCAGGCCCGGCGCTTTAATCTGGGCGCGCGTTTCGGGAACAAACAGCACGGCACCGATCAGTATCAGCACGCCGAGCGGCAGATTAACCAGGAAGATCCAGGGCCAGCTAAACGCCGTGGTCAACCAGCCGCCGAGCAGCGGCCCCACCGCCGCCATGCCGGAGATCACCGCGCCCCAAACGGCGAACGCCGTCACGCGGTCGCGCCCACGAAAGGTGGCGTTAACCGTCGATAATGTAGACGGCAGCACACACGCGCCGCCGACACCCTGCACCATCCGCGCCATAATCAGTGCCCCGGCGTCGCCCGCTAGCGCGGCGAGCAGGCTTCCGGCGCTGAATATCAGCACACCGGCTATAAATAGCCGCCGCCGGCCCAACCGGTCGCCCAGGCGGCCCATTGTCAGCAGCAGCGCGGCGAACACGACCGAATATACGCCGTTGATCCATTGTGCGTCGCTGAGATCGAGCTTCAGGCTCGTGATAATCAACGGCAGCGCTACGCTCACAATCGTACCGTCGATCACAATCAGCGACAGCCCGGCGGCGAGCACCCCCAAAGCGAACCAGCGCTTACGGCCCGCCCGTTGTTCATTATGCGGTTCCTCTTGTTCGAGTTTACTCATTATCCTATGCTTCCCCTAACTTTATCTCTGGCCCGGTCCGCGTTTCCGGGCCGCCCCTATCGCTGCCGCGCTCTGGCGGGGGGGCGCTAATGTTGCTCGCTCTGGGCCAGGCGTTCTATTGTGGCCGCCAGCCAGTCGCGGTTCGCGCGGCGCATGGTCAACAGGTGATCGAAGGCGAGTTGGATGCTGAGATGCCCTGCATGATCCGGCGGTAGCGCCTGCGGGAAGTTGTCCAATTCCGCGTTGCGCTCAGCCAGTTGCTGCTTCAGGTACTCCAGCGCCTCCTCGCGTGGCAGATAATCGATGAACATCAGCCCGATGTCCCCGGCAAACGCGAGATCCTGGTTCTGGCCCAGGTTTTCCCGCAATAGCCGATAGAATAGCTCCCGACCGGTGCCGGTAATCGAATAGACGGCGCGGGGTGGCCGGTTGCCCACCTGCTCGGTGCGCTCGGTGATGTACCCGGCCGCCGCCAACCGCCCCAAGATGGCATAGGCGGTCGGCTTCTTCATCACCGCCACACGACAGCTTTCGATGAAGTCGTTGATACCGTACCCATGCCGGCTCTGCACCATGAGTGCGCCAAGCAACAGCAGCGCACGCTCGTCCCAGTCGGCTTCGTGTTTTTTCACCATTGCGTTCCTCCTCTGTTTTATTATACTCCAATATGACTAATCACGCAAGACCTTTATGGTCATATTTGACTAATCAAAAAGGACCTGTTATAATACCCCGTGATCGGGAGCGGAGACCAGTAGATTCACCGGCGCTGCCCGCGACAAACGACACCGATCAAGGATTACCGTTACCGCCGGCCCGCTGTTGCTACATACTGCGCGCCGGCAACTACCAAGCGTAGGAGACACTTACATGAGACGGCTTTTCAACGCGGCGTTTCTTTACACTATTCTGGGGCTGGCCGGGGGATTGTTCTACCGCGAACTGACCCACATAAACCGCTTCACCGGGGATACCCAGCTTGCGGTCGTGCATACCCATTTCCTGGTGCTGGGCATGGCCTTCTTCTTGATCGTGATGCTGCTCGAACGGGCCTTCACGCTCTCGGAGAGCAAGCTATTCAACTGGTTCTTCTGGATCTATAACGCCGGCCTGATCTGGACCGTGGGGTTCCAGACGTTCAACGGTTCGATGACCGTGCTGGGGACGCCGAACAGTTCGGCCATCGCCGGGATGTCGGGCCTGGGCCACATCCTGCTGACCGTGGCGCTGATTCTGCTCTTCATCGGCCTGCGCTCGCGGGTCCTGGCGCCGGCCCAGGAGCCGGCCCAGACGACTCGCCCGGCCCGGCAGGTGGCCGACGCGCAGATCTAAGCGAGGGCAGCACCGCGGGAGAGCTACCGTTGTAGTTCTCTCGTGGTGCCGCCAAACGGCGAACCGCCGCCCGCCCCGCTGTGGACCTGTCCGCCCGAATTGTGGGCCACTGCGCGAGTCCTATCAAGGCTGGGAAGTTAGGCAACATCATAAGAATAAGAGCCTGGAGGATCAATCCTCCAGGCTCTTATTCTGCCTCAAAGTAACCTCATTTGGTCGGGGTGCCGCGATTCGAACGCGGGACCTCTTGAACCCCATTCAAGTGCGCTACCGGACTGCGCTACACCCCGTGGGCTGCGCCGCCGGGGTTATTCCGGCGGCGCGGTTTATTATAGCAGATCGGCCCGGTTTATGCAACCCGGCCGAGCCAATTACTTGACGTCGGCCTTGGCGCCGGCCTCTTCCAGCTTCGTCTTGGCGGCCTGGGCCTGCTCCTTGTTGACGCCTTCGAGGACGTTCTTCGGGGCGGCCTCGACCAGGTCCTTGGCTTCCTTGAGGCCCAGGCTGGTCAGTTCGCGCACGGCCTTGATGACGCCGATCTTGTTCGCGCCGAAGTCGGTCAGCACGACGTTAAACTCAGTCTGCTCCTCAACTTCGGGGGCCGCAGCCGCGCCATCGCCACCGGCAGCCGCACCGGCGACCGGCATCGCCCCGGCGGCGAATACCGGCGCCGCGGACACACCCCAGCGCTCCTGCATCTCCTTGACCAGGGCCACCAGTTCGAGCACGGGAAGCTGCTCGATGCTTTCCAGAATCTCCTGACGATTAGCCATTGTCTGTTTGCTCCTTATGTTGTTTCTAGAAAATACACACCCAAGGGGTGTTACAAACTTCGACTGCTCACGCAGCCTGCTCTGTGCAAAAACAAGCTCCGGGTTGGAGACTTATGCTGTCGCAGCTTCGGCGGGCGCCTCGGCGGATGCGCCGTTGGCACCCTGCTTGTCGGCATAACCTTGCAGCGCGTAGACGACCTGGCTGAGCAACTGGTTCAGACTGCTGACCAGGTTGTTGAGCGGACCCTGCACGCTACCAGCGATCTGCCCATAAAGCTGCGGGCGCGTCGGTACGTTTGCCAGGTCGGCGATCTTATCGCCTGCCACCAGGCTTGGGCCAAAGAGGGCGCCGCGAATGGTCAGGATACGGGATGTACGCGCGAAGTCGTTGAGCACCTTGATCGTGCCGGCGATGTCGTCCTTCACAAAGGCGACGGCGCTTGGTCCGGCAAGCAACTCGTTGAACTGCGGCACGCTGGCATCGTTGGCGGCGCGCATGAGCAGCGTGTTCTTGGTCACATGCAGCTCGGCCTTGCCGCGCAGATTGCGGCGCAACTGGCTCAGCGCGGCCACGCTCAGGCCCCGATAATCGGTGACCACCGCAAGTTGGCTGTCACGCAGGAGCGTGGTCAACTCACTAATTGTAGCGGCTTTTGCGGTTGTTGGCATTGTTTGTATTCACCTCCCTCCATTGTATCCATGGGACGCAAGCGGAGCGTCCGCTAGAAATTGCAATATCCATAGCGACCGGGCAACAAAAAAACCCTGGCCGTACAAGGCACAGGGCTTAGAACGCCGGCCCCAGGCCCAGGAGAGACGGCGCTCCAGGTCCTATCTGCCGGCAGTCGATAGGGCGAGCGACATCGTGGCCTGAGGGGTCACGTGTAAGAAGTGCCTCGGCGGGCTGGTGGTTTAAGCGCTTGCGCGCGCCGGCTGTCTGGGGCTATAGCATTCTATAAGTGCGGGCCACACGCCGTGGCACACGGTATTGTACCAGAACGCCCCGGCGCTGTCAAGGGCGATGCGCCCGGCAAGCTTCTTGCTCAGCGGATGGTGACATGCCCGTGCGGCCCACCGGACATGTCGCACGCTAAGCCTTACCGTATCGGGAGATCGCACCATCATGTCCATGCCTGATAACCCGCCGGAGGATGTCGGCCATGCGCCGCCCGCATCGGCGGAGACTGTGCCCGCCGGCACCGCCGATCCGCTCCCGCCGCATCTCGGCACGCGCGAGCAGCCGGTCGATTGCGCCATCATCGGCGGCGGCCCGGCGGGACTCTCGGCCGCCGTCTACCTGGGCCGGCTGCGGCGCTCCACCATCGTCCTCGACGACCGGGCCGGGCGCTCGTTGTGGTCGCAGGTCAACCGCAACTATCTGGGCTTCCCCGACGGCGTGGAAGCCGCCGAGTTGCGCCGCCTGGGCCGCGAACAAGCATCCCGCTACGGCACCGTCTTCTACAACGGGCGCGTCGATGGGCTGGCGGAAGAAGGGGATCTATTCCGTGTCAGCATCCGGCGCAGCCCGCCGCCCGGCGCCGGAGACCCGGAGAACATCGCCGAGGACGCCGAACAGGGCGAGGCGCTGGGCGAGCGCCAGGTCGAACAGCCCCGTGACCTCTACGCGCAGACCGTGATCTTCGCCACCGGCGTGGTAGACGAGTTCCCCGACTTCCTGGGCCGCGACGAGTGCGTGGGCCGCACGCTCTTCTGGTGCATCATCTGCGACGGCTACGAGGCCATCGACAAGCGCGTCGTCGTCATCGGGCACGACGAGGAAGCGGTATCGACGGCCTTGCAGTTGCGCCAGTTCAGCAACACGATCTCCCTGGTGGCGGGACAAGCCGGCTTTGACGTGCCCGCCTGGCGGCTCAAGGATCTGACCGCCGCGGGCATCGAGTTCTTCCCGTATGGGGTGCGCGAGTATCCGAACCAGGCGGGCTGCATCAGCGCAGTCCAAGTAGACGACGCGGCCCGCACGGTCCTGCCGCTCGATCTGGTTTTCGTCGTCTGCCCCAAGCACCCCAATTCGGCCCTGGCGCGAGCCTTCGGCATTGCCCTGGACGAGAACGGCTATATTTGCGCCGACAGCGAACAGAAGACGAACAAGCAGGGCGTGTTTGCCGCCGGGGATGTCACGCGCCTGCACAATCACCAGATCAGCAGCGCGGTCCACGAAGGCGGCATGGCTGCCGCCGCGGCGAATTACTATGTGTATGGGGCGCTACAGAAGACCAAGGATGCGCTAATGGGCGGCGATGGGCAGGGTAAAGGTGAAAGTCGCCCCCTCACCGAGAGTACTGCTCGCCCAAATCCGTCCGCCGTGTAGCTCGACAAGCTGGCGGGTGATCGCCAGCCCCAGGCCCGTGCCGCCCCGGCTGCGCGGTCCCGCGCCGTCCACCTGGTAAAAGCGGTCGAAAATCCGCGGCATGGCGTGGGCGGGAATGCCCACGCCGGTGTCGGCCACGCGGACGACCAGCAGCCCCGATTCCACCGCCGCCGAGACGCGCACCCGCCCGCCCGCGGGCGTAAACTTCACCGCGTTGCCCAGCAGGTTGGTGAGGATCTGGATGATGCGCTGGCGGTCCCCACGAATGGGCGGCAGGCTTTCGGGCAGCGCCGCTTCCAAGTGCAGACTCAGCTCGGTGGCCTGCGGGTGCAACGTCTGTATCACCTGCTCGACCAATTCGTTCGGGTGGAGCACTTCCCAGGTGAAAGTCATCCGCCCGGCGTCGATGCGCGACACGTCCAGCAAGTCGTTGATCAGGTGGGTCAACCGGTCGGCTTCGGCGTCGGCCACCTCCAGGCATTCGCGCTGCTGCACCGTCAGCGGCCCCAGGTCCTCGACCAGCACCAGTTTGACAAAGCCCTTGATAGACGTGAGCGGGGTGCGCAACTCATGGGAGACCATGCTGATGAAATCGGTCTTGAGTTCGCTCAACCGGCGCAGTTCGGTGATGTCGTGGAACACTGCCAGCCCGCCGGTGATAATGTAGCCCGCGCCGATGACCGGCAAAAAGCTGAACTCCAGCGTCATCCGCTCCGCCCGGCGCACGTTCAACTCCCCGCGATAGACGGTGCCTTCGCCCAGCACGGATCCCAGGAGATCGGCCGGCCGGTCGCCGGTCCCATACTCCAGCGGGTAAGGCGAGAGGGCCAGGGCTTTCAGCAAGTTCATGCCGATGCTGGCCGTAAACGGCACGTTAAACATGCGATCGGCCACCGGATTGGCCAGGATAATGTCGCCTGCGGCATCGGTTACGATCAGCCCATCGCTCATGCTCTGGATCGTCGTGGTCAGGGTCGCCTTTTCGGCGCGCAGGCGCTCGAACAGGAGAGCATTTTGCATTGCGTTGGCGGCCTGGGAAGCGAAGACCAGCAGCAGTTCGGCCTCGACGGGCGACCAGTGACGGGGCGTCTCGCCATACACGCAGAGCACCCCCAACACGCGGCCCTGGCTGATCAACGGGACGGCCAGAATGGAGCAGAACTCCAGAGAACCAGAGTCGCCGGCCTCCGGAGCCATGATTGCCTCGGTGCGGATATCGTAGACTTCCACGGGCCGGGCGGACACCATGACCCGGCCCACGCAGCCCTCGCCGCGGGCCACCCGCGTCCCGCGCACGAACGCCTCGCTTAACCCCACGGCGGTGCGCACCGTCAGCACTTCCTGTTTCTCGTCGGGGACAAAGACAGCACCCATATGGGTGCCGAGCAGACTGCTGGCATTGCCCAGCACCGTCCGCAACACCTGGTCGTAGTCTAATTGCGAGATAATCGCCCGCGAGGTATCTTGCAGCACGGTCAACTGATGGAGGCGCTGCTGGGCGCGCTCATAGAGGCGGGCATTGGCAATGGCCGACGCCGCCTGCTGCCCCAGCAACATCAGCAACGAGATATCTTCGTCGCTATACGCGCGGTCGGCGCGATACTCTCCCACCTCCAGCACGCCGAACAATTCGTCCTGCCAGAGTAACGGGATGGCGACCAGCGCGTGTACGGCGGGTTCCGTCGCGGAGCTTCCGTATTCCCACTGCTGATAATCACGGAGCACCAGCGCGCGGCGATCCTGGGCGGCGCGCCCGGCCAGGCCCTCGCCCAGCCGGAGCGCCGGCCGGCCGGTATCGAGCAGCGCGGGCAGCGGTGTACCGGCCTCCATGTGCAACGTGCGCAACTGCGGGTCCCACAGGGCCAGAACACCAAACGACGCCTCGACCAGATCAACGGCGCAGCGGACGGTGGCCCGGAGCACAGTCGGCAGGTCGAGCGTAGCACCAATGGCGGCGCCGGTCGATTGCAACATGCCCATGCGCTGCGCCCAGCGCACGGTTTCCAGATAGAGGCGCGCGTTGCGCAAGGTCACGCGGACCTGGTCGAGGAACAGGCGCATCGCCGTCGTGCGCGCGCCGGAGGGCACGGGAACATCGGGCGCCAGCAGGTGGAGCAGCAGCGGCCCCTCCGGCTCCAGGCGCAGCGTCAGCAGCACGCGCAACCCCTGCTGGGCCGCCACGGCGAGCGGGGCCGGCGGCAGCATACTGTGCAGATCGCGCCAGGCGGCCAGGGGATCGTAGTTCGGCGTGATGGTGGGCAAGGAGAGCGTGGAGTAGGCGTCGCCCAACTGCGACTCGGCGGCCATGCCGATAATCTCGGCCAGGTCCGCATCGAGGTTGCGCCGGGCCGGCACGCGCCAGGCCAGGCCACCCCGCTCGCGCACGCAGATGAGCGCGGCCGCGGCCCCACTCAGCGCCAGGATGCCGTCCAGCGCCAGATCATAGATGCGCGGCACATCCAGGGTCAACGCCAGTTCACGGCCATAGGTCGCCAGCAGATCCATGTACTCGACCGCTGAAAGGCCGGCGCGATCCTTCAGTTGCGGGTCCCGTGGAGCGTCCATCATAGCCTACTGCGCATCCAGGCGGTCGTCGCCTTCATTGGCACCCCGCCGATCCACAAAATAGCCGCTGCCCCCCAGTCGCTTGGCCGCCTTTTTCACCTGGGCGGCCAGTTGGCCCACTTCGAGATGCGACGTAAATGCGCGCCGCTCGTTGGTAATGACGCCAATCGAGAGGCTGGGTGGCCCAAAGCGGCGGGTGCGCCCCGCGCGATCCTGGCCCACGAAGCCGTTGGGCGCGCCCGCCGCGGCACACAGGGCGGCGGCCTCACGGTCAAACTGCTTGATCGCCTGCTCGCAAATGACCACGATGTCCTCGGGCGGCGCAATGGCGACAAAATCGTCGCCACCGACATGGCCCAAAAACGCTGTCTCGCCACTACTCTCCATCACTGCGGTTTGGATGACGCGCGCCAGCATTTTGAGTAACTGATCGCCCCAGCTGAAGCCAAAGAAGTCGTTATATGCCTTAAAATCGTTGAGGTCAAAATAGAACAGCGCGAACCGCTCGTCGGGCGCGGCGATGCGTTCGCGGATAGCCCGCTCGATCAGTGTGTTGCCCGGCAACTGGGTCAGCGGGTTAATCTGGCCGCGCTCGGTGGCTTTGCGCAGTTGCACGTTGACCCGCGCCAGCAACTCTTGCGGCTCAAACGGCTTGGTCATGTAATCGTCCGCGCCCGCGTCGAGGCTGGCGACCTTGTTATCGACGGCGTCCACGGCGGTGAGGAAAATAATGGGGATATGCGCGGTGTTGGGATTGGCCCGTAACCCGCGACAGACATCCAGGCCGCTCATATCGGGCAGCATCCAATCGAGCAAGATGAGATCCGGGCGTTCGTGGGAAACGGCGGCCAGCGCGTGGCTGCCGTCTTCCGCCACACTGACGGCATGGCTACGGGTTTCCAACGTGGTACGGACGACGCGCCGTACCGCAGGCTCATCATCTACAACAAGAATCGTCGCCATCCCTTGCCGCCTTCCAGAACGCTAATTGGCCCCATCGGCATCCGCGCCGGGGCTACAGGAATCGTCCTACCCGCGCCGGGCGCCGCTCATTGCGAATCGCCCCGCACCGCTGCTATTATACTCTACTCGACGTGATACTGAACGGTCAGCACCGCGAATGTGGGCGGCGCCAGCACCACGAAGGCGGGCAGGCCCAGCCGCTGCCAGAAGGGGTAGGGATCGATGCCCGCCACCTGGGCCAGATATAACGCCATCACTGTGCCGTGGGCGGCCACCGCGACCGGCGCGTCCGGGTAGGCGGCCAGCACGGCGTCGATAGCGCGGGTAAAGCGGTCCCGCGTCTGCGCGGCGGTCTCCTGGCCCAGCACCAGCATGTCGGGCTGGGCAAAAAACGCCGCCACGCGCGCCTGAAACGCGGCCCGGTCGAGCAGTCCCACATTGCGCCGGTCGTGCTCGTGCAAGCCGTCCATCGCCGCCTGGGGCACGGCTAGCTGCTCGGCCACGATCTGCCCGGTTTCGACCGCCTTTGGCTCGACACTGGTGATGATCGCCCGCGGCTGGTACGGCGCCAGGGCGGCGGCCAGCGGCACGCAACGCGCCCGCCCGACCGCGGATAAGTGCCAGGCCCGCGCCGGCACCTGGGGCACAATTTCGGGTGCCGAGTGGCGCACGAGAATCAGGTGGCTCAAGGCAGACGCGGCCCCGGCAAGTCGGGTTGGGCGCCGCCCTGGTAGAAACCTTGCCCGTAGGTCACGCCGATGTCGCGCAGGATGCGCCAGACAGCGGCGGTCTCCACAAACTCGGCCACGGTTTCCTTGCCCAGCGAATTCGCCAGCGTATGCATGGCCTGGACAATGTTGCGGTTGCTGAGGTCTTCTTCCAGCGTGCGAATGAACGAGCCGTCGATCTTGATCTGATCGACGGGCAAGCTGCGCAGGTAGGCAAAGGACGTGAAGCCGACGCCGAAGTCGTCGAGGGCAAAGCGGCAGCCCAGCGCCTTGACCCGCCGGATCCAGCGTTCCGCGCGCACAAGGTCCTGCACCGCCGCCGTCTCAGTGATCTCGAAGCCGAGCCGCTCCGGCGCCACATTCGTCGCGCGCAGTTCCGTCTCGATGAATTCGAGTAATTCTTCATCGAGCAGACTGCATCCGGAGAGATTCATGAAGAGATGGATATCGGGCCGGTCGGCCAGCGTGCGCACCACCTGGCGCACTACCCAGCGGTCCAGGGGCGGCATCAGGCCGAAGCGTTCGGCGGCGGAGATAAAGGCCCCCGGCGCGATAATCTCGCCGGCCTCCCCGCGCATGCGAATCAGGGCTTCATAGTGCACCACCGCGCTGTCGGTCAACCGGGCGACCGGCTGGAAGTAGAGCAACAGGCGGTCTTCGCGCAGCGCGTCCTTGATCCGGCGCACCCACTGATTGGCCTCACTCAACTGGAGGAAGGTGCCCTCATCAGGCTGGTAGAGCATCACCCGGTTGCGGCCCTGTTGCTTGGCGCTGTACATGGCGATATCGGCCTGCGCCAGCAACACCTGGGACGTTTGCTGCCCGGTGATGGGCACCAGGCCAATGCTCACGCCCAACTCGAAACTGTGGCCCGCGAACTGGAACCGGAAGGCATCGACGGTCTCACGCATGCGCTCGGCGATCTGCCGCGCCTGGGTCTCGTTGGTGCCTTCGAGGAGCACCGCGAACTCATCCCCACCCTGCCGGCTAATCAGATCGCCGTCCCGCACGTGCTCGGCCAGCAGGCCGGTCAGCGTGACCAGCAACTGGTCGCCCGCGGCATGGCCCATCGTGTCGTTCACCAGCTTGAAGTTATCCAGGTCGAGAAAGAGCAGGGCGCTCTCCTGACCGCGTCGCGCCCGCGCCACCACGCGCTCCAGATTTTCTTCCAGCGCCCGCCGATTGGGCAGCCCTGTCAAGGGGTCATGGCTGGCGAGGTAGGTGATCTTCTGCTCATGATGCTTGCGCTCGGTCACGTCTTGCTTGATAGTGATGAAATGGGCGATCTCCCCGTGCTCGTTGAGGACGGGCGTAATGGTCTGCTCTTCCATATAGAGCGTGCCATCCTTGCGCCGGTTCACCAACTCGCCCTGCCAGACCTGCCCTGCCAGGATCGTGCGCCACATTTCGGTGTAGAAAGCATCGTCCTGCGCGCCGGAGCGCAGCAAGCGCGGATTCTGCCCGATCGCTTCCTCGACGCTGTACCCGGTCAGCCGGGTAAAGGCCGGATTCACCCAGGTCATCATGCCGCGCCGGTCGGTGATGGCGATAGCGTTCGCCGCCGACTCCAGGGCGGTCGCCTGCAAGCGCAACTGGGCTTCGGCCTGTTTCCGTTCGGTAATATCGCGCGAACTGCACAGGATCCGGAAGGGCACCCCTTCGGCGTCATAGATCGGCGTGATCAGCGTTTCGAACCAGATGTCGACGCCCTGATCGCTCTTGCGCCGCCAGGCGATCTGCCCGGCGCGTCGCTCGGCGATTAATTCCGCGGTGGTGGCCCGGAAGCGGGCCAGATCGTCGGGGTGGACCCACTCGGCGCTGTCCTGCCCTATCAGACTTTCCGCCGTGCGCTTTAGCCGCTTCTCGTAAGACGGACTCACATACACAAACCGGCCACCGAGTTCGTGCAGGCTGATCAGGTCCTCCATGGAGTCGGCCAGCAAGCGATATTTTTCTTCGCTTTCCCGCAGGGCGTGTTCGGAGCGCTTGCGCTCGGTCACGTCGCGGGCGATGCCCTGGACCCCGACCGGACGGCCCTTGTCCCACAGCAGGCGCGAGTTGACCTCGATCCAGACGGCCTGGCCCGTCTTGGTATGAGCCAGGACTTCATAGGGTTGCAGCGCCGGTTCGCGATCCTTGCTGCGCACCCGGCGGAGCTTCTCCTGAATGCGGTGCTGGGCCGCCGCCAGATGCTCCGCATCGATAATCGCCGCGATGTTAAGCTGCGGTATTTCGGCGGCGGTGTAGCCGAACGTGCGCAGCGCCGCAGCGTTGGCCGAGGTCAGATTGCCCTGGAAGTCGTGCGTGTAGATGATGTCGTTGGCGTTTTCGATCAGTTCGCGGTATTTCTCTTCGCTGTCGCGCAGCGCTTCCTCCGCGAGCTTCTTCTCGGTAATGTCGGTGGCAATAATCAGTCGCGCCGGGCGCCCATCAAAGACCAGGGCATGCGAGGCCACATCCACCCAGAGATCGGCGCCGTTGCGGGTCTGATGCCGCCAGGTCCCGGCGTTACCGGTCGCCGGAAGCGGCCCCGCCAGCCAGTTGCGCAGGGCCGCGCGATCGGCGGGGGGCGCCAGCGCTCCGATGTCCATACTCAAGAATTCGTCGCGGCTGTAGCCGTAGCGCTCCAGCGCCGTGTCGTTCACGGCCAGAAAGCGCAACGTCTGCACATCGTAGACCCACATGGCGTGCGGGTTCGCCTCGAACAACAGCCGGTACTTGGCCTCGCTCTCGCGCAGCGTCTCCGCGGCCTGCTTCGGCCCGGTCATGTCGCGGAAGGCCAGCACCGTGCCGACCACGGTACCGTCGAGGATAATCGGTGCCGAGGTATAGGCGACAGGGAAGATAGTGCCGTCTTTGCGGGTATACACATCGTCGTCGTTGCGGACGACCTGCCCGTCTCGGATGCCTTGCAGCAGGGAGCAGTCGGCAGCCGGCAGCGGCGTACCGTCGGCGCGCTGAAAGTGAATCAGTTCGTGCGGCGACCGGCCCAGCAGTTCGGCGGTGGTCCAGCCCAGCATACGCTCCGCGGCGGGGTTCATGAACGTGAGCCGGGCCTCGCGGTCGAGCGCGTAGACCCCTTCGCCGAGGCTACCGGTAATCGCGTTGGTGAACGCAAGCTGGCGCCGCAGTTGGGCTTCGGCCTGCTTGCGCTCGGTAATATCGTGGACAATCGAGTAGAGTAGTTGGCGCCCGCCAATCGGCACCGGGCCGGAGTGCACCTCCACATCGCGCACGGCACCGGAGGCCAGGCGGTGGCGGAAGTAAAAATAACTGCGCTGTTCGACCATGGCCCGGCCCAACTGGCCGGCCAGGTCCTCCTGGGAGAGCATATTGATTTCATGCAGGGTCATGCGGGTCAGCACATCGCGTGGATAGCCGTAGAACTCGCAGGCGGCGGGGTTGGCGTCCACAATCACCATGGTCATCGGATCGATGAGCAGCTTGATCGCCTGGTTTTTCTCGAACATATCGCGATAGCGCTGTTCGCTTTCGCGCAAGGCTTCGTCGGCCTGGCGCCGCCGGGCGAAAGCCTGCTGGAGTTGGGTAATCAACGGCAACAATTCGGCGTTGCCCTGCCGGCGGGCCTGGTCCGCCGCCCGCTCGATGGTCCGCAGGAGATCGGCGTCAGTCGGTAGGTCCGTCGCATCCTGGACCGGGGCCCCAGGTAACTCTTCACGCGCGGATGACCCAGTCATCAAGGTGCCTCGTTTTCTACATTGGTGATGGGGACGGGACCCAGGGGCGCATGCTTGCCACAAACGAGCCGAACCCAGCTTACCCTACACAGGAGGAGAACATCGTACCGGCAAGCCGGCGCTCCTTGACACGCCCGCCCTTACCGGGCGGGCGCTATAACCGGACCCAGGAATGATCCGGCCGGACGAGTCCCGGCATTCTCTTAAGAATACCATATTTTGACCGATTCGTTTACTCGTCACTGGAAATCAGGCGCACGCCTCGATCATAGGTGAAGTAGTTATAGATCCAGTTCGCCAGCACGATGAGGCGGTTACGGAAGCCGATCAGATAAATCAGGTGGACGAACAGCCAGCCGAACCAGGCCACCACGCCGCTCAGCCGGATACCGAAAGCATCGAACACGGCGGCCCGCCGCCCGATAGTCGCCATGCTTCCTTTGTCGAAGTAGTGGAAGGGCTGCATGGGGCGGCCCGCCATCTGCGCCAGGATGTTCCGCGCCGCCTGCCGGCCCTGCTGGATCGCCACGGGGGCCACCTGCGGGTAGGGTTGGTTGCCCTTGTAGCCTTCCAGGTAGGCCAGGTCGCCGATGGCAAAGACCTCCGGGTGGCCGGGCACATTCAACGTAGGCAGGATCTTGACCCGCGCCCCGCGCCCGAGCGGCAGATCTAGCGCATCGACCAGATGCGCGCTGCGGATGCCCGCCGCCCAGACGACGGTATGGGTCGGCAGCGTCCGCCCGCCGGCAAATTCCACGGTGTGTGCGCTCACCGATTGCACGGGGGCGTTCAGCATCACTTCCACGCCCAGTTGCGCCAACCGGCGCCGCGCGGCGCGTTGGAGCGACTCCGGGAAAGCCGCCAGCACGAGGTCGGTGGCTTCCACCAGCACCACGCGGGCCTTGCCCACGTCGAGCATTGGATAATCCTTACGCAGCACCTGGTGGATCAGTTCGGCCATAGCGCCCGCCAGTTCCACCCCAGTCGGCCCCGCGCCGACGATCACGAAAGTGAGCAACGCCTGGCGCCGGGCCGGGTCCGTCTCGCCCACCGCGGCCTCGAACGATGAGAGGATGCGGTTGCGCAGGCGCTCGCCGTCGCCGATGTCCTTCAGGCCATAGGTGTGTTCGGCCAGGGCGTCGTTGCCGAAGTAATTGTTGGCGCTGCCCGCCGCCAGGATCAGGTAGTCATAGGCAATCTGCCGGTCGCCGGTATGCACCAGGCGCCGATCCAGGTCGATGCCCTCGACCTGGCACATACGGAAGCTGATGTTGCGAAAGCGGCGGACAATGGCGCGCATCGGGTAGGCGATGGACTCCGGCTCCAGGCCCGCCGTCGCCACCTGGTAGAGCAGCGGCCAGAAGCCGTGGTAGTTATTGCGGTCCACGATCAGCACCTGGGCCGGCGTGCCCGCCAGAGTGCGCACCGCGCTGAGTCCGCCGAATCCGGCCCCGATGATCACCACCCGCGGACGCTGCGTCCGCGCCGCGGGCGCCTGGCGCTCCGGTGTTGCGACTGCCATAGATGTCTCCGCTCTGCGCTCGCACGCAATTCCGCGCTATGCCGCTAAGCTTCGCCCCCATTATAGCTGGATTGGGCGTGCATAGCCAAGCCCAGGCAAAAGTCGGGGGCGGGCTGGGTCAAAAGTCGGTGGCGGCTCGACGGCGCGGATGGTATAATACGGACGACACGGCGATATCTGCCCAGGCGGTATCGAACTGTGCTCCGGTATTGGCCTCAGTAGGAATAACACACATGCTAGACACTCTTTCCTAAAACCCCGTTCGATAAGCTCCCCAGTCAGGGCGGCGCGCTGGTCGATTCGTCTCGCGGGACCAGGCGCGATGCGCAACTATTGCGCAGGGGAGCCAGGCCGTTTTAGTATAGGAAAGAGTGCTATATGTTCCGTGTTACCGGCGTCGCCAAGAGCTACGGCGACGATCTCATCCTCGACAAAATCAACTTCACACTGAGCGTGGGCGAACGCGCCGGGCTGATCGGCCCCAACGGCGCCGGCAAATCGACCCTGCTGCGGATTATCGCCGGGGTGGAAAGCCCCGACAAAGGCAGCGTCTGGCTCGACCCCTCGGCGCGGCTGGGCTATCTCAGCCAGGCGCTGGTCTATGCGCCGGACGACACTGTGGGCACCGTGATGCACGAGGCCATGGGACCGGCGCTCGAAGCGGTGGCCGCCATCGAGCGCCTGGGCGAAGCACTGGCCGTCGCCGCGCCCGACGACTCGGAGGCCGTAATGGCCCGCTACGCCGCCGCGCTGGACGAAGCTGAACGCCTCGACGCCTATGGCGCGCCGGCCCGCCTGGCCGGCGTCCTGGCCGGCCTCGGCCTGGCCCACCTGGACACCGAGACACCGGTCGGCATCCTGAGCGGCGGGCAGAAAACGCGCCTCGGGCTGGCGCGCATCTTACTGGCCGAACCCGAAGTCCTGCTGCTCGACGAACCGACGAACCATCTCGACATCCGCGCCCTGGCCTGGTTGCAGGAGTTCGTGGCCCACTACAGGGGGGCCGTGCTCATCGTCTCGCACGACCGCGCCTTCCTCGACGCCCTGGTCACAAAAATCCTGGCCCTCGACCCGGCGACACACACGCTGACCGAGTATACCGGCGACTACACCGCCTACGCCGAGGAGATGGAGCGGCAGCGGCAGAAGTTGCTGGACGACTATCGCCGCCAGCAAGAGCGCATCGAGCGCATCGAGGACGACATCCGCGGCATGAAAGATCGCGCCCGCAACCGCGAATTGACGACCATCGATTTCGCGTTGCGCGCGAAGGCCAAGAAGGGCGCGCGCACGGCCAAGGTCCGCGAACGCAAACTGGAGCGCCTGCTGGCCGGCGAAGAACGGATCGACAAGCCCCAGCAGCACTGGGAGATGAAGCTGGAGTTCGGCGACGCCCCGCGTAGCGGTCAGCGCGTGCTTACGCTCGACAAAGTGAGCAAGGGCTTCGACGGGCGCACGCTCTTCAGCGGCGTCACGGCGGAGCTAAACCAGGGTGAGCGCGTGACCCTGCTGGGGCCGAACGGCAGCGGCAAAACCACGCTGTTGCGCATTATCAGCGGGCAACTGGCGCCCGATACGGGCACCGTCCGCCTGGGGGCCAGTGTGCGGCCCGGATACTTCGCCCAGGAGCAGGAGGGCCTCGACCCAACCCAGACGGCGCTGGAATCGGTGCGCGCGGTCGCGCCGCTCACTGAAACGGACGCGCGCAACTTCATGCACCACTTCCTCTTTGCCGGAGACGACGTGTTCACGCCGGTCGGGCAGTTGAGCTACGGCGAGCGGGCGCGGCTGGTGCTGGCCCGGCTGGTGCTCAGCGGGGTCAACTTCCTGCTGCTGGACGAGCCGCTCAATCACCTGGACATCCCGTCACGGCAGCACTTCGAGGAGGCACTGGACAACTTCCCCGGCACCGTGCTGGCCGTGGTCCACGACCGCTATTTCGTGGAGCACTTCGCGGAGCGGATCTGGGCGCTGGCCGACGAGCGGCTGGAAATCTTCTTCGACCTGTCAAGCTATGAGCAGGGCACACCCGCGCTGACGTGAGGGGGATACGGCGGTGGCCCGACGGAATGTGCTAAACTATCAGGAGACGCGCCAGGATGACGCCTCCGCTGCAAGCAGCGGGGTGACGATGGGTCGCAAGTGATTGAGCCACACCCGAGGGAGGTCGCACATGGCGAAGATAATCGTGCATACCGATAACGCGCCCCAGGCGGGGTCGTATAGCCAGGCGGTGCAGGCGGGCGGACTGGTCTTCGTGTCCGGGCAAGGCCCGTTCGACCCAGGAACGGGCGCCATCGTGGGCAGCACGATCCAGGAGCAAACAGCACAATGCTTACGCAATATTGCGGCGATCCTACAGGCGGCGGGCAGTTCTCTGGACCAAGCTGTGAGCGCCACCTTTATCCTGGCCGACCCTGCGGATTTCGCAGGCATGAATGAAGAGTGGATCACCTGGTTCCCCACCGATCCGCCCGCACGCCAGGGAGCGAAACTCCCGATTCAGGTTCCCGGACTGCGCATCTCCATCGCGCTCGTGGCGGAGGCAGCGGGGACCTGAGGTAGCCCTGAAGGGGATCACTGGTTGCTATCGCCGCCAGGCGCTAAGCGCGGGACGGGCCGGCGGCCAGGTGAATCGCCTGGACTAGCGCCATATCGGCCTCGTGCTTCTCGACGAAGATCACCACACCCGCCGCCGCGGCCCGCGAACGGGTGATTGTATCGCCGTGCAGGCTGAGCATCACCACTGCACAGCCGGGCGCCGCTGTGCGGAGCGCGTGGGCCGTATCAATGCCGTCCATGCCAGGCATCTGGACATCCAGCAAGACAACATCGGGCTGCAACTCCGGCGCCAGCGCGAGGGCCGCCGGCCCGTCGGCGGCTTCCCCGACGACGATCAGGTCGTCCTCCAGGCTCAGCCGCATACGCAGGCCCCGGCGAATGGCCGGCTGATCGTCGACCAGCAATACACGGATCATGAAGGGGTTCCTCTCCGCGCACCCAATATAAACGCGGTGTCAATGTGGCGTAGGATCTGTGGTATAATGATGAGTGTTACCATAGTGTATCGCGCGGCCCTGCGGCGCGCCCCAGGCAAATGATGCCTTAGCGGGTCCGCCTTTCGGACGGGACGGAACTCCATCCTATAGCGGAGGAAAGCATGCCCATTCGGATCTTACTTGTCGACGATCACAGCGTGGTGCGCAAGGGCCTGCGGATGTTTCTCAGCCTGGACCCGGAACTCGAAGTGGTCGGCGAGGCGCGCGATGGAGCCGAGGCGGTGCGCATGGCGCACGAACTCACGCCGGATGTGGTGCTGATGGACTTGCTGATGCCCGTGATGGACGGCATTCAGGCGACCGCCGCGATCCGCCGCGAACTGCCGGATACGGAAGTGCTGGCCCTGACCAGCGTGCTGGAAGACAGCGCCGTGGTCGGCGCGGTGCGCGCGGGCGCCATCGGCTACATCCTGAAGGACACCGAGGCCGACGAATTGCGCCGGGCGATTAAAGCCGCCGCCGCGGGGCAGGTTCAACTGGCACCCCAGGCCGCCGAGCGCCTGCTGCGCGAAGTGCGCACGCCGGAGAGTCCGGAGACCCTCACCGAGCGCGAAACCGACGTGCTCCGGTTGGTGGCCAAGGGCCGCGCCAATAAAGAGATCGCCCACGAACTCAACATCGGCGAAAAGACCGTCAAGAGCCACGTAAGCAGCATCCTCGCCAAGCTCAACGTGCCCAGCCGCACCCAGGCCGCGCTCTACGCGGTGCGCATCGGCCTCGTCCCCCCCGACGGGATCTAAGCTCCTGCCCGGCGCCCGCGGCGGAAACCCGGTCAGGCCAGCGCGCGGGCGTCCAGTTCCTCTTTGAGCGCGCGCAAGCTCTTGTGCTGCATCCGTAGATTGGCGATGTACTCCCGCCACGCGGCTTCCTGCCCCAGCCGCAGATATAACTGGCGCACCCGCACCAGCAGTTCCGCCGCCGCGATGTAATTGCCGCGCCCGCGCGCCTCGATGTAGCGCTCGGCCATGCGCTGGTAAATGTCGCGGGCCTGCTCCGGATAGCCGGCTTCGGCGGCCTGGGCCACCCGCTTCTCCACATCTACCAGGCTCAGATCCAGATAACCGCCGCTGCCCCAGGTGCCGGCAGTGGTCCGCGGCGCGCGCAGTTCCAGCCGCTTGAGTATCTCCAGCGCCTCGCCGGGAAGCTGCTCGTCCAGGTAAATGCTGATCAGATCGCGCCAGGCGGCTTTCGTCAAGAGGGCGACGATCAACTCGTGCCGGATGGCGGGCCAACCGTCCGCCGCCGGGCCGGGCAGGTGCGCCGCCCGCTTGACCGCCGTATAGGTCGCCGCGCCCGGCGTGGCATCGAAGCGGCGGCGGGCCATCGCCAGCGCTTTCTCATCCAGCCCGAACTCGATATAGCGCGCCTCCAACCACTCCTGGTA
>JAICKM010000605.1 GCA_025927935.1 Chloroflexia bacterium
CCTGATCCTGGTGCTGCTCAATCTGCGCGGCCTGCGCGAGTCGGGCACGATTTTCTCGCTGCCCACCTACATCTTCCTGGTGCTGATGTTCGCCATGCTGGCCCTGGGCCTGTACCAGTACGGGGTCGCGGACAACCTGCCCGCCGTGGCGAACGTGCCCGAACCCGTGCCGCCGGGCGGCGCGAACGGGTTGCTGGAGCCGGTGACGCTCTTCTTGCTGCTGCGCGCCTTTGCCGCCGGGTGCTCGGCGTTGACCGGCATCGAGGCGATTTCCGACGGCGTGCCCGCCTTTGAGAAGCCGGAATCCAAGAACGCGGCCACCACGCTGGTCATTCTCGGCGTGTTGCTGGCCGTGATGTTCCTGGGCATCTCCTTCCTGGCCGACCATACGCATGTGCAAATCTCGAACTCAGAGACGGTCGTCTCGCAGTTGGGGCGCACGATTTTTGGACCGGGCACGGTCTATACGGTGTTCCTGATTTTCACGGCGCTGCTGCTGGTGCTGGCGGCCAATACAGCCTTCGCCGACTTCCCGCGGCTCAGCTTCTTCCTGGCCCGCGACCGCTTCCTGCCCCACCAGTTCGCCTTCCGCGGCGACCGGCTGGCCTTCAGCTTCGGCATCATCACCCTGGGCGTGCTGGCCGGCGTGCTGATCATGCTGTTCGGCGGGCGGGTCGAAGGGCTGCTGCCGCTCTACGCCATCGGCGTGTTCACCGCGTTTACGCTCTCGCAGAGCGGCATGGTGCTGCGCTGGTGGCGGCTGCGCCCGCCGCGCTGGCAAGTCAGCCTGGCCTTTAACGCCGCGGGCGCGCTCACCACGGCCCTGGTATCGATCATTCTGGCGATCACGCGGTTTGGCGAAGGCGCGTGGATTGTGATGATCGTCGTGCCCATCATCGTATTGGTGTTCCTGCGCATTCACAAGCACTATGAGGAAGTGTCGCGCAAGCTCAGCGTGGCGAACCTCGATCCGCGGGTGGGGCGGGCGGCGGTGGCGGGCGCCGTGCTGCCCACGCACCCGCTGCTCAACCTGCCCGATGCCGAGCGCGGCCCCGCCGGCGACACGTCCGAGAGCACGGCATTCCAGCCCTTGCACCACCTGGTCGTCATGCCCGTCGCCGGGTTCAACCAGGTCACGCTCAGCACGCTGGCCTATGCCCGCTCGCTGACCGATAACGTGGTCGCCGTGCATGTGGCCGCCGACGAGGAGGCCGAGGATGTGGCGAAGCTGGAGGCCAAGTGGCAGAAATGGGCGCCGGAGGTGCCCTTGGTGATCGTGGAGTCGCCCTACCGGTCGCTGCTGGGGCCGCTACTGCTCTACATCGACGCGCTGCACCGCCAGCAACCCGACCGCATCCTGACGGTGCTGATCCCGGAGTTCGTGGCCTCGCGCTGGTGGGAGCACCTGCTGCACAACCAGTCGGCGCTGCGGCTCAAGGGCACGCTGCTGTTCCGCCCCGGCATCGTCGTGACCAGCGTGCCCTACCACATCCGCACGAAGGACTAGCGTGGCGAGTGGTCAGTGGTCAGTGGGGGTTCTGTTTTTGCTTGTCATTCTTCGCTGCGCTCAGAATCTCCGTCTTGTTGGGTGCAGCGACGCGACTCGTCGCTGCGCTCAACGGTGATCCGTCATTCTGAGCGCAGCGAAGAATCTCCGTCTCGTTGGGTGCAGCGACGAGTCGCGTCGCTGCGCTCAGAGTGACAATTTACGTGTGACGGTCTGCTCAGAGGAACAACGCCCCCGGCGCAAACATGACTCTTCGCGTCCTTCGTTCCTTCGGGGTGAATCCAAACAGCCCGCGCCTCTCTGGTGGGCGGGATTCGTGCCCGAATTGCCCCGCTGCCCCTCTTGACTCTCACGTTACGTCATGCTTTAGACTGGGGAGTATGCGCGACGGCGCGCGCTAGACGGACCCAAGCATAAGGAGCGATGTAACCATGGACCCAAATGTTGAAATCTATCCCATGCCCAGCTTTCCGCTGCTGAACGTGACCGACCTGGCGGCGGCGGGGCGCTGGTATCAGGAGGCGCTGGGCTTCCAGCATATCTTCACCATGCCGGGACCGGGCGGGGCGCCCGGCCTGGTCCACCTGCGCTGGGTGAAATATGCCGACCTGCTGCTCACCAGCCGCCCGGCGGCGGACGGCCCGCGCGGGCTGGGTGTGACGCTGAGCTACAGCGCCTATCTGGCCGAGCGCACGGTGGACGATATCGCCGCCCAGGCCGCGGCGGCCGGGGCCACCATCGCCGCGCCCCCGGCCGACATGCCGTGGAATGCCCGCGAATGCACCATCCAGGACCCCGACGGCTACCGGCTGACGTTTAGCCAGCCGATCAACATGCAGCGCGAGTTCTCGGACGTGCTGGAGGCCGTCCGCAAGGCTGATCTCTAACCGCGCCCGGCGCCATATACGTAATATTACGTATATGGCGCCGGAGGGGCTGTCCGCGAATCACCGTAATTTACCTGATACCCTCGGCGCTGCTCATGTGTATAGTAGACTAAGCATGCCCACCGGGGACCGGCACCCCCCCTGCCTCCCCGGTTGCAGCAACCTGTGGCTGCGTGCGCGTCTCCACCCGCCCCCATCCGGATAGCACTCCGGCGGCGACCGCCTGACCATCAACCCGCCGATCAACATGCACCGCGCGTGCAGCAAGGTGTTGGAGGCCGTCCGCGGAGCGGAACTCTCGCCGCTGCGGCGCCGGGTACATAGGATCACGTATCCTGCGCGACCGCCTCGATTCCCCGTAATTTACCGCTTGTTCGTCGCCTGGCGCGCCCGTATAGTGGACTCAACAAGCACATCGGCATTAGGGACCATCGGCGTTGGACGCTAATGACCAATGGGCCTTCAGGCCGGGCGGCGCACCACCTATACTGGACTGCATACCCGCCTATTTGCCGCCGCGCTACAACGCCCGTCCGAGGGCCGCAGTGGGGCGAATGTCCAGACGCAATCCGCCGCATGGCACGTATCTCCACCTGGCCCACCGCATTACATTGATGAGCGCCGTGAGGCGACTACCAAATGAGCATTAAGTGGGCTGGTGAATGAGCAATTTCCCGCCTTATTCTATTAACAAGCAGATGAATGACCGGCCCCCACCGGGGCGCGATAGGCATAAAGGAGACACTTCCATGTCAGGCGAAGAGAACAAGACGCTCGTGCGGCGGATGCTCAGCAACGCAATCGAAGAGGCGATGATCGAGGCGCAGCGGGGCCTGCAGGACGACGAAGTGGCCGAGTACATTCATCTGGCCGAGCTGGCGCTGCGCGGGCACCACGTCATCCGCTGGACGCCGCCCGGCCTGAGCCGGCCCGTCTGCGAACACTGTGGCCGCGCCGGGCAGTTCTACCAGTGGGTTGCCACCGGGCGTGTCACCTGCATCTGCCAGTTCCCAGCCTAACCGCGGAGCAACGGCCGGGGCGCCCCGGCCGGCGCGGGTTGCCGCGCCGTTCACTATAGTTCAGTCGAAGGGCCGGTGCGCGCTGCATCGTGAAACAGCGCGCACCGGCCCTTTGGTTTGCTCCCCGCCGCCGCGGCAGACCGGGATTATGAGGCAGGCCCCTACAACTGAGCAGCCGGGCCGGTATGAGACCGGCCCCTACACGGTGATCCGGCAGGTTAGCCGGGTCTTACGCAGGCCCCGCCCTTCCGGAGCAGGGCGTTCCCCTTGACCGGATGGATCTGCGTTAGGGCGTGGCGGCGTCCGCCGCAGCCGGCGCGTAGGCCGCGGGCAGGGCCTGGGCCTGGCGCACGATCTCGCGGACCTGATCGATGTGCGAGTTGCCGTGGCGCAAGCCGCCCATGAAGCGCTCATAGGCATTGAGCGGCGCCGAGTCGGGACGATAGCGGAACGCAGTTTCCAGGTGGGGCGGCTCCGGCCACAGGTCGAGGCTTGCCAGGCGCATACGGCGGCTTTCCGCCAGGCGGGCGCGGCACTGGGCGATGGTGGTGACGCTTTCCCAGGGCACTTCATAGCGCGAGCGGCCGGGGCGCTCCACGCCGCGCGCCAGTTCGGCGGCCAGGAACGCCGCTTCCTCGGCGGAAGCGGTGGCGTGGACGATAACATGGCCCAGCGTCCAGGCCAGATCCACCACGCTGGGATCGTCGGCAAAGGTATCGTTGGCGGCCGGGTCGCTGGGCACAAAGGTCACGTCGGCGTCGGTGCAGCCGGCGATGGCCGCCTCCACGGCGTCGATCATCGTATTGGTCAACCGGCGGAGGTCGTCGCGGGTCCAGGTATCGCCCGCCGGGGTCAGATCTAAAGGCATCGAGAACACTCCTGTGCATAAAGGGGGCGCGTGCCGGGCCACTGCCCGTGCGCCCTCGCCGGCGGATTTCGGGATGGAGAATCCGCTATCGCTAGCCATGTCCGGCATGGCCGCCGGGCCGCCGGATCGCAATCCGGCGTCCGCTAGTGTAACGGGAGCGCGGGCGCCTTTGGAC
>JAICKM010000826.1 GCA_025927935.1 Chloroflexia bacterium
CCGGCCCCGCCACAGGGCGACCTGATCGACGACGAGCTACACAACTACGTGGCCCGCCTCGCGGCGAAGACCGCCAACCTGACCATCATCTTCGATTGCTGCCATGCCGCCACCGGCACACGGGCCGATCCGCTCTCCGGGCTGGCTCCACGGCAGGTGGAGTACAACCGGCCCCTGGCCGGCGGCAACATCGCGCAGGCTGCGGCCATCGCCCAGGCGGCGGCCGCAGCGCCGCCCACTCCCCCGCGCCTGGGGCGCAGCGCTATCGGCGACAATCCGCGCTATGTCTTCCTGGCCGCCTGCCGCGCCGAGGAAGTGGCCTACGAGTTCCGCGTCGCGCCATCCGACGCCGTCTGGGCGGAGGAGCAGCCGCTGGTGGGGCAGGCGCAGGGCCTGTTCACCTACTTCCTGCTGCGCGCCCTCCGCCACGGGCCCACGGCGACCTATGACGACATCCTGACCTTCCTACGCGACCAGGTGGGCACGCAACAGGCGACGCAGCACCCGCAGGGCGAGGGGCCGCTGGACCGGCAAGTCTTCGGCGGCAGCACGCACCCGGTCGATTGGCTGCCGGTGGCCGCCATCGCCGGGAACACGGTCACGCTGGCCGCCGGGAGCGAGCGGGGCTTGGCGCCCGGCGCCGTGATCGGGGTCTACCCCAACCCGGCTGCCGCTGCGGGCAACACCTTGGGCCAGGAGGCGCTCCTTGGTACGGCCACCGTAGCCCGCGTCTTCCCCTTGCGCGCCGAGGCTATTTTCGCCACGGCCCCCGCCCATCCGCCCGCCCAGGCGCGCGCCCTCGTCATCCGGCCCGCCTATCCGGGGCGGCAGTTGCGCGTAGCGGTCCAGCAAGGCGGAGCACCGCTGCCGGCCGCGGCCGCCGTGGCCGCTGCTATCGCGGAGCAGCCCTTGTTGCAGTTGGTCGCGCCCGCAGACGCGGCGCCCGAAGCGGTCGTCACCATAGATGCAACGAGTATCAGGTTCACGGTGACGGCTAGCGCGCCGGATGGGCACCCGCTCCCCGCGCTCGCGCCCCTCGGTGGGCAGGGGATCGATGTGCGGGTGGACTCGCTGGCTGGCCCCGCCGCGAATCGGCTGGCCGCCCTTGCTGCCTTCCGCGACGGGCTGGCGCGCGCCAATCCCGCCAGCGGCATCAACGGGCTGCTCACCATGCGGCTGGTGCCGGTGGGCGGCGCACCGGACCCGGCCAGCGAACCGGTGCTGCGGCCCGGTGCTTCCTATAATATTGTCTTCACCTACCAGATCCCTGCCCCACCTGCCGCTAAAGAGGCACCGGCGCCCGGAGCGCTCTACTTCGTCCTGTTCCGCTTCGCCGCCGACGGCTCGGTGACGCAGTTGTACCCGCCGCCCGGCAGCCAGGAAACGCTGGCCCCCGGCCAGCAATGGCCGCCGCCGGGCGGCGAGGACTACTTTCGCCTGACCGTCCCACCGGCCCCGCCCGCTGGTGCCGGTCCCGCCCGCGACTGGCTCAAGCTGTTCGTCGCCACTGTCGAGATCGATCTGCGCGGCCTGCAACAGCCGCCCATCCCCACCACGCCGACGCGCACCAGCGAACCGCTCCCTGCCCGCGGCGGTGCCGTGCCCGCGCTGCGCACCGACGCCGGGCGCGACTGGACCAGCTTGCTTATTTCCTACCGGATAGCACAGAGTTAACTGCCCCGTAACTTCGGAACCCCGCTACGCCTTTCCCCGTCTGATTAGTAGAACAAGCTATTAAGCAACGCGAACCTGTGCGGCGTTGGCGCACAGGCGGCACCCGGAACTATCTTCAGAGAGCGAGTGTATTTCTCCAATGACGACTATCCGCCCCATGAAAATCATGGGCCTGTTCACGCTGGGCCTGGCGGCGCTGCTGGTCGGCGCGCTGCTCGCCCTGCTCACCGCGGGCTACACCGTGCGCGTCGACCTGTGGGGGTCCGGCGACGCGGGCCTGCCCGCCGGCATCCCGGCACCCCCAACACTGGTGCCGGCCACGGCGATCCCGGCCACGGCCACGCCCCCGCCCGCCGCCACGGCAACTCCGGCGCCGGTGCTGTCCACGACCACCGTTGCGCCCGCCGCGCTGGACCTGGATGGCCCGCCTTTCCGCGTGGTGATCGACGGCCAGGCCACGACGCTGGCCTGGAATGAGGTGCAGACGCTGGTGACAACGAACGCGACCGGCCGCTTGGCCGCGGATCGGGCGGCGATTCGCGCCCTGGTGCAGCGCCTCGCCAAAGACGTGGACCAGCCCGCGCAGCGGGCGGCCTTCCACTGGAACGCGACCACGAGCCGCGCGGAAGTCGTCGTCAAATCCCATCCGGGGCGAACGCTGGATGTGGAGGCAGCGGTCGCCGACCTCGCGGCGGCGCTAGAGGGCGGCCACGGCCTGGACGTGACGCTGCCGGTGAACTCGATGGCCTCGGAGTGGACCAGCGACCGGGTGCCCACCTTCGACAGCGATATCATCGGCGAAGGCCAGATCTACTACGGAGACGACGACGCGGCAACGATCCAGAACGTGGAGCAGGGCGCGCTGGCCCTCGATGGCGCGGTGGCCCTGCCCGGCGCGATCTTCTCGCACGACGCGTGGGTCTACGACGGGCGGGAGTACGCGCCATCCTATACGATCATCGGCGATCGCACACTGCTGGCGCCCGGCGGCGGCCTTTGCATCGTGGCGACCACGCTGTTCCAGACCAGCTTCTGGGCCGGGCTGCCGATTGTCGAGCGGCACAACCACCCCTACTGGATCAGCATGTATACCATGGAGGTTGCCGGGCAAACCTACAAGGGCCTCGACGCCACGGTGGGCGACATGCGCTTCCGCAACACAACCAGGGCGCCCTTACGGATCAAAGCCTGGACGGCAGACGGCACGCTGCATATCCAACTCATCGGCACGAAGCCCAACTGGCAGGTGCGCGTGCGCGACTATGCGATCAGCAACTTTCAGCCCGCGCTTAGCACCGTCTCCTACTTCGACGAGCCA
>JAICKM010000416.1 GCA_025927935.1 Chloroflexia bacterium
CCTTCGTTTCTTCGCGGTGACTTATAAATGGGTGTGCGGCCCCGGCGCCGTGCAGCCGGGGCCGGCTTGCCGTTTATGGTATGATAGAGGAGTGCCGCCCGCGGGGTTCGGAACGGGGCCGGGCGCAATCACCCCACCACACGCCCGGCGCGTGCTAGATTGGCAGTATGTGCGATGCTTGATGAAACCAGCCCCCTAGAAGGCGTGACCTTCGCCGTCGTGGACGTGGAGACCACCGGCCTCAGCCCGGAGCGGGGCGACCGGATCTGCGAGGTCGCCGTGGTGCGCGGGCGGGGCGGGCAGGTGCTCGACAACTATACCACGCTGGTCAATCCGCAGCGCTCGATCAGTCCGGGCGCGCGGCGCGTCAACGGCATCACCCCGCACATGGTCTATCGCGCGCCGGTCTTTCCCGATGTGGCCGGCGAAGTGGGCGAACTGCTCAAGGACACCGTGCTGGTGGCGCACAATGCCGGGTTCGATCTCAGCTTTTTGCGTAACGAGATGACGCCCGCCGCCGGGGGCGCCACGGCGCTGCCCCGCTATGTGGTCGATACGCTGCAACTGGCCCGCGCCTGCTACGAGTTCCCCAGCAACTCGCTCGAATCGATCAGCGCCATCCTGAAGGTGCGCCACCGCGACGCGCACCGCGCCCTGGCCGACGCGCTTACCACCTGGCGCGTGCTGACCTGGTTCATCAACGACCTGCGCGACCGCGGGATATTGCTCGACTCGCTCAGCGACCTGCTGGCGTTGCAGGGGCGGCTCGACCTGGCGCCGCGCCCCTACCTGGCGGCGGATGCCCCCGCCGAGATCGTGCCGGCGCTGGTGACGCAGGCGATCAGCGACGGCCTCTTGCTGCGGCTGCGCTATGCCTCGCCCGGCGGGCGCCCGACCGACCGCCTGGTGGCCCCGCGGCGCGTCGCTCTGGAGCGCGAGACGCTCTACCTGGTCGCCTATTGCCACCTGCGGCAAGAAGAGCGCACCTTCCGCTTCGACCGCATCCTCAAATTGGAGCTTTGCGAATGACACTGCGACCCAGCCAGATGCACGCCTGGGACGTGGACCCGGCCCAGGCATTCGCCATCCAGCACCGGCTGGCCGAGCGCGTGGAACGGACCCCGCGCCTGGGCGATGTGCGGATCATCGCCGGGGTGGACATGAGCGCCAAGGACGTGGCGCGCGCCGCCGTGGTGCTGCTCAGCTACCCGGAACTGGAAACCATTGAGATCGCCCGCGCCGAGAAGCCGCTTGTCTTCCCTTATGTGCCCGGCCTGCTCAGCTTCCGCGAGGGTCCCGCCGTGCTGGCGGCGTTCGAGAAGCTAAACCGGATGCCTGACCTGGTGATGTTCGACGGGCAGGGCATCGCCCATCCGCGCCGCTTGGGCATCGCCGCGCACATGGGCGTGCTGCTCGATCTGCCGAGCCTGGGCGTCGCCAAGTCGATCCTCACCGGCCACGGCCCCGACCCCGGCCCGGAACCCGGCGACTGGAGTCCGCTCACCAACAAAGGCGAAGTGGTTGGCGCCGCGCTCCGCACCAAGCTGAAAGTGAAGCCGGTCTACATCTCCATCGGCCATCGCCTCGATTTGCCGCTGGCGCTGCACTGGGTGATGGCCGTCTGCCGGGGCTACCGGCTACCGGAGCCGACTCGCCGCGCGCACAACGCCGCCGCCGTGGCCGATGAATAGTGCCCGGCAGGGCGGGTTGGCGGTGCCGCTGCCCACCGGGCGCCTGGTCGCCCTGGCGCTGATCGCCGCGCCGCTGCTGGCCCTGGAGACCTGGCTGCCCGGCGCGATTATCCTCGCTATCCTTTACCTGCTGGGCCTGCTCGCCGCCATCGTGTACGATGTGACGCGCAGCCCCGCGCTCGCGCGCTTCCGCCTGGAGCGCGTCAACGAGACCAAGCTATCGCTGGGCGCGGAGAACGTGATCGGCATCCGCCTGCAAGACCCCCGCCCCGCCGGCCCGCCGGTGCGCTTCCTGGTGCGCGACGATCCGCCCGCCGACTTCCGCGTGCGCGATCTGTTGCAACACGGCATTATTACGCCGCGCCAGGAAATCACCCTACAGTACCATGTCTGGCCGCCGCACCGGGGAGACTACACTTTTGGGGATATGTACCTGCGAGTCTGGACCGCCTGGGGTCTGCTCACCCGTAGCCGCCGCGTGCCGCTGGCCGCTGCCGTGAAGGTCTATCCCAACCTGCTGGATGTGCGCCGCTACGAGATGCTGGCCCGGCGCGGGCGGCTGTTCGAGTTGGGCCTGAAAAACGCCCGCCGCCTGGGCACCGGCACCGAGTTCGAGCGGCTGCGCGAGTATATGCCCGGCGACGACTATCGCCAGGTGGCCTGGGCGGCCACGGCCCGGCGCGGCAAGCCTATCGTGGTCGAGTACGAGACCGAGCGCAGCCAGCCGATCATCCTGCTGCTCGACGCGGGCCGCCTGATGTCGGCCCCGGTAGGCGATCTCGCCAAGCTCGACTACGCGATCAACACCTGCCTGCTGCTGGCCTTCGTCGCCACGCTCAAGGGCGACCGCGTGGGCCTGCTGGTGTTCGCCGACAGCATCCTGGGCTACTACCCGCCCCGGCGCGGGCGCGCGCAGTTCCTGAGCCTGCTGGAAGCCCTCTACAACGTGCAGGCCCAGCCGGTCGAAAGCGACTACGCCCAGGCCGTGGAGTACCTCACCCGGCGCCACCCGCGCCGCAGCCTGGACATCGTCTTCACCGACCTGCTCGACCGCAGCGCCGATACGGGCCTGGTGCTCCACATCAGCCGCCTGGCCCCGCGCCACCTGCCCATGCTCGTCGCCGTGGGCGACCCCGCCGTAACGCAGCGCGCGACGGCCCTGCCCGCCGCCACCGACGAACTCTACGAGCGCACGGTCGCCCGCCTCCTGCTCAGCGAACGCCGCCAAGCCCTCGACGCCCTCGACGCCCGGGGCGTGATCACCGTCGATGTCCCGGCGGGCGACCTGAGCGTGGCCGTGATCAACCGCTACCTGGAGTTGAAAGCGCGCGGGCGCCTCTAATCCCTCAATGCAGGCGGCGTAACTTCGCGACTCCGCAATCATTTAGCTGAGACTTGGCGAAAAACGCCAAATGGCCTTACATCAGAGTTAAGCCATAAGCAAGCGAGCCAGAGGTGCAAAATGAATCTGCCGATGGAATTGCAGCACTTGATTGAGAGCGCCGTTCATTCTATGCACGAGAACCCGCAGCACGATCTCGGAATCGAGGTTATTAACAAGTTGGGTCAGGAAGTGGGTTCGCTTGTCGACTCTGCACATTTGCAGGATCTTCCTCATCGGCGCCGGTGTGCATTAATACTGCTAACTGCCGAGCATATTCTACCTTTATGGCAGAAGGAATACTCCAATATTCGTATGCCAGAGCGTTTACTAAGAGGCACGGTGAAGGCACTCCGCGGGGCGGGAGACTGGGAATCCCTTCGTTACGACCTGGCCGAGTTTTGGGAGCAGTTGCACAAAGTTGATGAAGCGACACGCATTCGCCAGGGAGAGGTCTGTCTGGGTAATCCGGATCTAAATCCAACGATCCTTTCTGCCCAGTTCGCGGGCGGGGCTATTGCAAGCGGGTTAGAAGCTATAATTAATATTGACGATGATTTGGAAGCACCTGGCAGCGCCAATGGTTGCGGTAATGGTTGTGTCTTAATGGCCGGTACAGCTTATGCCTCCGGCATGGCCGGGCAAGCCGGATCTGACCCGGAGAAACGCCTGGAGTTTTGGGAGTGGTGGTTGCTGGAAGCTATCCCGGCAGCGTGGAGATATGAGCCACGGCGAGGGGATAACGAGCCACCTTTAGAACCAGAGACATTCAGAGATGGTCTGAGAACACAGCGGTCCTAGCACTTCTAGGGAAAGGACACTAAAGTGGCTACGGTTCCCGTACAGATCGTGAACGCTTTTGTGGATGGCGGGCGCGGGGGCAACCCGGCCGGTGTGGTGCTGGACGCCGACCGGTTCAGCCAGGAGGCCAAGCAGCGTATTGCCGCGCGGGCCGGGCTATCGGAGACGGCGTTCGTCTCGCCGTCCAGCGTCGCCGCGTTCAAGCTGGAGTTTTTCACACCCACCCGGCAGATCCCGCACTGCGGGCACGCCACGATTGCCACGTTTTCGTACCTGGCCCAGCTGGGCCAGGTGGGGGCCGGACCCAGTTCCAAAGAGACCATCGACGGCACCCGCGCCATCTTCATGCGCGGCGATATGGCCTTTATGGAGCAGACCGCGCCGCGCTACACGCCCTTGACCAGCACCGCGGTAGATCCCGCGGCCGTCCTGGCGTCGCTACATCTCACGGTAGAAGATCTGCTGCCGGGCCAGGCGATGACGGTGGTGAATACCGGCGTGAACTGCCTGGTCATTCCCTTGCGCGACGAAGCGACGCTGCTGCGCATCGATCCCGACTTCCCGGCCATCACCGAGGTCAGCCGGGTGCTGGATCTGGTCGAGTATTACGTCTTTTCGACGCAGACCCGCATCGCCGGGCGGGATGCGGGCACGCGCATGTTCGCCCCGTATTACGGCATCCCCGAAGAGTCGGCCACGGGCATGGCCGCCGGGCCGCTGGCCTGTTTCCTCTATGATTACCTGGATATCAAGAAGCCGAAGATGATCATCGAGCAGGGCCACCTGATGACCCCACCCTCGCCCAGCGAACTCACCGCCGAACTCACGGTAGAAGATGGGCAAATCCGCCACGTCCTCGTCGGCGGCCGGGCCATGGTCATGAAGACCGTCGAAATCAAGGTGGATTAGCTTCCATCCGCAACGGATAGTGGGGGATGCCGTCCAGCACGCAAACGCCTCTCACACGTGTCACTCTGAGCGTAGCGAAGAGTCTCGTCTCGTCCGGGCACCAGACGAGATGCTTCGCTGCACTCAGCATGACAAAGCGACCGGGGACCGGCTGGTAGCCGATACCCGTCCTTTTGACTTTTGTGTTGTAGGGGCCGGTTTCAAACCGGCCCGGCTGCCGGCCGGCATGACTGCGGTTAGCTACGAAGCCGAGGGGAAATGCGGCAACACATCCTGGGCAAAGGCCGCAACGGCGTCGAGATCGTCCAGGTCGAGCCATTGCAGCATCACGCGCTGCACGCCGGCTTCGGCCAGGCGGCCCAACTGATCGACCAGTTCCGGCCCGGTGCCCACCAGGTAGCCCGCCGCCTTGAGGTCCTCCACCGGCTTGTTGAACGCCGCGACGCGGGTTTGCAGGGCGGCGGCATCGCGGGCGTAGATCGGGCGGGTCATGATCGAGCGGCGTACCTCGGCGGCGGGCCGGCCTTGCTGCGCCAGCACGGCGTCCAGCTTCGCGTTCAGGGCCGCGAAGCGCTCCGGGGTCTTGAAAGTGACGTTCCACTCCTGCGCGTAGCGGGCCACCAGCGGCAGCACCAACCGGCCCCCGCCGATGATGATCGGCGGGCCGCCGGGCCGCTGCGGGCGCGGCAGCAGGATCGCCTCGTTCAGCCGGTAAAACATGCCGCTGTAGGAGACCGGCGTGTCGCTGCGCAGCAGGCGCGTGACGACCTCCACCCCTTCCTCGAAGCGGGCCATGCGCGAGGGCACGTCGAGCAGATCAAAGCCGTAGTTGGCGTGTTCGCGGGTCTGCCAGCCCGCGCCCAGGCCCAATTGCAGCCGCCCGCCCGACAGGTCGTCCACGGCGGCCGCCATGCGCGCCGTGATCACCGGGTGGCGGAAGGACACCGGGGACACCAGCGGGCCAAACTCGATGCGCCTGGTGTGGCTCGCCAGCCAGGCCAGCGAGATCCAGAGTTCCAGCGAGTCCTGGTCCGGCGGGTTCGCGTTGGTGAAGTGATCCGACCGGTACAGCCCGGCAAAGCCTAAATCTTCCGCGGCCTGGGCCATCCGCTGCCAGCGCGGCCAGTTCAGCCCGGCCTGGCCCTCGATCATCAGCGCGAGATCCATGGTCCCTTACTCCTTCACCCCTAGCGGTTCGGTGGCCGGGCGGCGCCCGGCCAGGATCAGGTAGCTGTACAGCAACACTCCGGTCAGCAGGCCGAAGGCGAAGTGGAGCCAGGCCGGCGTGTCCGACGGCGAAATGTTGCCCTCGATCAGCCCGGCCAGCACCAGCAACCCGGCTCCGCCCAGCAACATCTGTACCGCCTCTCGCGCGGCAAGGCGCAACTGCGCGGCCCGCGAAAGCATACCGGGCCGCAGGATCGCGTCGGCCAGGCGCAGGCCGGTGCCGCCCGCCAGGCAGATCACCGTCAGTTCGATAAAGCCGTGCGGGAACACGAACGTCCAGAGGTCCAGCCCCGCGCCGTAAACCTGGCACAGCCCGGCGATGGCCCCCAGGTTGACCCCGTTCA
>JAICKM010000172.1 GCA_025927935.1 Chloroflexia bacterium
GAGGATCAGCCCCACCGCTTCCTGGTCGGTCAGGATCACGTCATAGCTGCCGCGTTGCGCCCACGCCTGCAAAGCCATCGCCAGAGCGTGCCCGCCCACGCGCTGGGCCAGGCGATACCCGCGGCCCGGCGTGGCGGGCGGCAGGCGCAAGGTCGCGTTCAGGCGGTTGCGCAGCTCAAAGTAGTCGCGGCGCGGCGCCTCACCCGCGGCGATGGCCGCGGCCAGGCCGGGGCGCAGCGGCGAAGACACCAGGATGGCCGTTCGACTCATCTGTCCAGAACCTCTCATAAGACGCCTAAACCGCCGTCGCCCGGACGATCAGGAAGTGGCCTTCGGTGGGCCGTCCCCACAGCCGGTCGCTCAGGCTGCACAGGCCATAGGCCACGGGCGAGACGGCGCTATAGAGCCGCCCGCGGCACTCCCGGCGCAACGCCCAGGTGAACAGGCGATGCGACAGCGGCGAGTTGCAGACGTAAATCGAGTCGGCCAGCAGGAAGCCGGCCTGCTCCAGCCGCCGTTCCAGGGTCAGGCGCGTGTGCGAATCGCGCGATCCATACGTGTCGCGATAGAGCCGGCGCACCTCCGGCGCGCTTTCGCGGTACGACAGGCTGGGCACCGACAGCAGCAGGTGGCCGCCCAGCCGGGTCACGCGGCGCAGCTCCTGCAAGAAGGCGTCGGGATCTTTGCTGTGCTCAAACGCGGCCAGGCTGACGATCTGGTGGAACATGGCGTCGGCAAACGGCAGGCGGACCACGCGGCGCAGGCTGCGCGGCAAGTCCACCCGGCTGACCACACAGCCGGTCTTTTCCAACTGCTCCAGCCCGGCGGGCACGCCGGAGGTCAGGGCCAGGACTTGCTGCTCGCGGGCAGGCGCCAGCCAGTCGTCGAGCACGCTGTCTTGTAAGCGGCGAATAAAGCCGGGTTGGAGATGGGGGGCCGCGATAGGGCCGTGCAGATCCGTCACGGTGTGGACCGCGGGCGACAACGAATTGGGATCAGCGGTGCGCGCATGTTGCACTGCGATCAACGCTCCTCTCTTGCATATCCGTACTCGGCGCCCTACCCCATCGCGGGGCGCCCAGAGCCATGAGTAATGTCAGGCCGCCGCCGGGCGGCTGGTGCGGGCGCGGGCCAGGTGCACCCGATGGTGCAGCCCCCGCGCCGCTTCTTCGACCACGGGCAGCCAGCGCCGGCGATACATCGTGACCCGCAGATTGGCGCGCAGTTGCCCACCGAAGTGGCGCTTGTATTCGTGGTCGCCGCGCAGCAGATCGACGCTGTGCTGCCCTGCTGCTATGGCGGCGGCGATGGTGTCGGCCAGCAGGCAGACGCCCAGGCTGTACGGCGCGAAGCGCGGGTCCGGATTCAGACCGAGTTGATAGTAATAGGTCACATCGCCCTGGCGGAAGTTATAGATCACCCCGCCGCATGTGCCGTCGGCGGCCTGGACGACGCGCAGATCGAGCTTGTCGCGCTCGGCCAGCCACGCGGCCAGCTTGCGGTGCATGGCCCGCCGCCGCTCATCCGGGAATCCGCCGCCCGACGGATCGCCGGCCCAACGCGCCTGGTGGTACTCGAACAGCAGATTCATCGCCGCATTGCGGGCCGCGGCGTCGTGGACATCCACCGGGCTGATCGTTAGCCCATCGTCGGCCAATTTGCGGAGCTTGCGCCGGATCTGCTGGCGGCTGTTGGCGCTCAGTCCGGCCAGGTAGGCGTCGAAGGTGGGCGCCAGGGTCAGCCGCCGGCAGAGTTCGCCGCTCTCCACGCGGGCCGTCCAGCCGCGCTCCGCCGCCGCCTGGCGATAATACGCCTCGCTCAGCGGGCCGGGCATGCAGTTGCGCAAATCGATCATGCTCCAGCCGGGGCGGCGGCCCAGGTAGGCCAGCAGCGCGGCCCACACCGCGCCCTCGGCGCCGCGCGCCGTCGCCAGGCCCCAGTAGTCGGCCAGCGGATAGCCGCCCGGCCCGCAGCCGATGACTTCGAGCGCCGTCAGCACGCGAAAGTGGGGCGCCCGCGCCAGCGGCAGCACGCCCACCAGGGCGCCCGCCCCGTCACGCACCGTCAGCACCAGCGGGCGCTTTCCGGGCACGGCGCCCGCCCAGGTCGCGGCGGTCCAGGCCCAATCGGCGAACACCGGCGCGGTGTCCGATGCGGCGACCAGGGCATCCCACTCGCCGCGCAACGCCTGGAACTCAGGATATGAAGCGCACTCGGCGACGTTGTACACGCGGCGGTTCCTCCTGCTCGACCACATCCGCGACCGCTTCGCCCGGTAGGCGGCGGGCGCGGACCTGATACATCTGCCAGCCGGCGGCCAGGGCACCGAGCACGGCGCCCGCGAAAGCCGACAGACGGAAACTCATCAACCCTTGATCGACGGCACCCAGCACGACCAGCGCGCCCAGCGTCGCCAGCACCAGGAAGGCCAGCAGCAAAAACTCGGCGCATTCCTGGGCGCGCTTGCGGGCCACCCGCAGCCGCCGGGCATACACCCGGTCGGCGCCGCTCAACCGGCGACGGCGCCCGCGTATGGTGTTCTCGAAGGGATTACTGCGCAGCAACTCCTGCTCGGTGGTTGCCGCGGTGCGCAAGCGGCGCACGCCCAGGCGCACGCTGGCACTGATCAGGATCAGGCTGGCCCCGATCATAGCCCAGAAGATGGCGAAGCCGATGAAGCCCATGCGCTCCCAGAGCCAGAGCATATTGTTGTGGGGCATATAAAGTTGCAGCGCCCAGCCGTCTTGCAGGTTCGCCATCGGCACTACCACGTCCATCTGCTTGCCGAAGCCGATGCCGATGACCGGGCTGTGGGCGATGGTGGCGCGCAGGTTGATGTTCTCCTCATCGCGGTAGGCGTTCGAGGCGGCGTCGCGCTCGTTGGGTTGGAAGTACGACTTGACCGCCTGCGCCGGCTCGGCCAGGGAGCCGCTGCGGTCCCAGTAGGCCGCGGTATAAATGCCGCCAAACACACCCACCCCGACGAGGACGAGCACCAGGCGCCGCCGCAACGCAGGCGTCTGCAAGCCCAGCCAGATATAGGGCAAGGCGATCAGCACCACTTCGATCAGGCAGAGGAAGACGGCGCGGCGCTTGTTCAAGACCATCATCAGCGTGACGGCGGGGATCATGAGCACCAGCAGCGGGTACATGCGGCGCGGCAGCCGGGACCGCCAGACGGTCGCCGCAATCAGCAGCCCGAAGGCAATCGCCAGGAAAAGCGAGTCGTCATGCTCGATCACCGTCGGCACGCCGGAGCGCACACTGACCGGGATCTGCAAATAGCGTGAGATGCCGTCCACGGTGCGGAACGCCGTGCCCAGGACGGTGATCCAGAGCAGCCCGCGAATGTGCGCCGGTTCCTCCACGGTATTCACAGCCAGGATATAGAGCGCGACAAAGTAGAACAGCGGCCGGATCTCCCAGAGTGTGATCTTGAAATCGCCGCCGGTCAGCAGGCCGTTCACCGTGCCCAGCGCCACCATCGCCCCAAACAGCACCACCGGCCAGAAGACCGGCCCGGTGCGGATGCCCCGGTAGCGGTGGAAGTGCCCGATCACCGCGCGCAAGAGCGACAGCGAGAGCAGGACCTCAAACATATTGAACGTCACCGCGCTGGGCAGGCCGAGCAGGTTGAGATTGCGGAAGAAGCCCATCTCGGAAATGATCGTCTGCACATACGGCGACGGGAAGGTGTCGAGGATAATCGTCGAGAGTACGGCCAGGTACGTGCCCACAATCGGCCAGCGCAGCACGGCCATCACGCCCAGGGCCACCAGGCCGAACGAGATCACCGTCTCCGGCCGGTCGTCCACCACCTTGAACAGCACCGCCAGCCCGGCGAATACGGCGACCGTCACCAGCGCCGCCGTCCACTGGCGGAAAGCCAGGCCGAAGCGCGACCGGGGCGCGGTCAACTCCGGGAAAACCCGGTTGCGCCGTAGCGCGGGCGCCTGTTCGGTTGGTCCGAAAGTGACAGCCATCGTGATGCTCTCTATCGATTCCGGTCCAGGACGACCAGGCTCATGCTGGTGGGCGGCACGGCCACCACCGGCGGACCGCCCGTGGTCACGGTCAGCGGCGCGGAGACGATGCCGTCCAGGTGTGCCGGGCCGTAGCGGTATTCCGTGGCCGCCGGGGCCGGCGCGAAGCCGCTGAAGTCGAGTTGCGCGTCGGCGGTGCGGCTGCGGTCCTTGTTGATCAGCAGCACGGTCAGGCGCGTGCCGTCGCCGCTGAGCGCACCATACGCGGTCAGCATCGAATTAGGGCTGACCGTCTGCACCGATTCGTTGCCGAAAGCCGCGCCGTTGCCGTCGTAGTTGCGGAAGATCCGGAAAGCCCAACCGGCGGGGCTGTTCACCGGCGGCGCCTGCCAGTAGGCTGCATAATACACATCTTCCCGCCCATAGATGCCCAACGCGTCGGCGGCGGCAATCGCGCCGCCGATATCGTTCTCGCCGCCGTAGTTCCATTCGCTGACGGCCAGGCGCGTGCCGGGATAATACTGCTCGATCAGCTTGCGCAGCCGCGGCAGCAGCCCCAGGTTCGCCCATTCGGTGCGCGCCACCCAGCTTGGCTCGGCAAACAGGCCGTCCCATAGGGCGCGCGGCGCCTGCATACGCTGATCCTGTATGGCCGGGTCGTTGCCGCCACCGTACTCGCCGCCGTTCGGGTAATAGTGGACGCTGAGCACGTCGAGCGAGCGCCGGCCCGCCTGGGTGTCGCTGTCGTGGACGGTCTGGAGAAACCAGGCCAGCCAGGGCAGATCGTCGTGGGCCGCGCGGTCGGCGGCCGTCTTGAAATTGTCCGCGCCCGCGTCGAGCGCGGAGTATAGATAGCCGGTCACGCCCCAGCTTTCGGGGCCGGCCACCAGCGCGTCCGGGTCGGCATCTTTCACCGCATGAGCATAGTCCAGGAAAGTCGCCGCCTGTTCGTCGTAGCCGGTGCGCGCGGGGTGGATATCCACATGGGTATCGTCCGACCAGAGTTCCGGCTCGTTGTCCATCGCGTAGATCAGCGGGGCCGAGTTAGCCGGGCGCGCGCCGCGCAAATAGGCTACCCATTCGTCCTGGTAGACCTTGCCGTCGGTCAGGTTGGGCGGATAGCTGAACGGCGCGTCCTTGCGCGGCAGCGACGGCAGGCTGGTCCGCGTGCGGTTGGCCTGGGGGTCATAGGGGGCGATCCAGGCGCCGCCGCTCAGCGCGGTGAAGGCTGTGGCGCTGCCGGGGGCCACCGGCGGGCCGCCGTGCTGGGGCACATCGACGGAGGCGCTGGTGCTGTCGCGGGCGACCCAGCCAATCGTCGGGATAGTCAACAGGCTGTGTGCGCCCAGCTTGGCGTTGCGCTCCAGAAACTGCAACGAGGCGCTGCCGGGGACCTTGTCTCCCTGGCTGACGTTCTGGAAGCCGCCGTCGATCCCGGTGTTCGAGGCGTTGATTTCCCAGTTGTAGCGGGTGCGCGCATTGCCTCCCCAGCGCACCAGCGTGGCGCCCAGCCAGGTCAGTTGATCTAAATGGTCCGCGCCGGCATCGGCCACGCCGTAGATGAGCGGGCTGATCGGGTGGTGAACACGCGTATCGAGGCTCACCGGCACGGTGTAGCGGGCCGGATCGTCCACCGTCGGGGTCGCTGCCGGCTCCGGCGTGTCCGTGGGGAGGCGCGCGGCGACCGTGGCCGCCGGCTCCGCCACCGGGGTGCCGGCCGCCTGCGAGATCGCCACGGGCGGGTCGTCGCTACAGGCGACCGTGCCGGCCAGCAACGGGACCAGCGCGCAGAGCGCCACGGCCCGTTTCCGCGTCACGCGGTCGATCACGATTCCGCTCCGCTGGTGCTCCAGGCCCGCGCCGGCAGCACCCCGTCCAGGGCCGCGACCGGCATGGTGGGCCGCTCGATCCGCCGGTGCACCCGCTCGCCGCCGAGGAAGAGGATGGTGCGCGCCAGCTTCTCGCTGTCATGCCGCAGCGAGTCCGGCGCCGTCACCGGGCGCGCGATGATATTGAGGCCCAGCGAGAGGCATTCGTCCAGGTCGAGCCGGACCGGGAAGGCGCCCACGGCAGCGGCCTGCTCCAGCGCGATAGGATCCAGCGGGCTGCTGCTGACAATCGCATAGTCGAGGCTGCCGGGGCCGCCCAGATATTCGAGCGCGCGGCGGATAAAGCGCGACGCGGGCCAGTCGTCTGTCGTCTTCGGCTGGGTCATCAAATTGCAGATGAAGATCTTGACCGCCGTCGAATCCGCGATAGCCTCGCGCAAGCCCGCCAGTTGCAGCGGCGCCAACACGTTGAAGAACAGGTCGGCAGGTCCTAGCACGATAATATCGGCATTGGCGATGACTTCCAGCGCCGTGCCGAGGACGGGCATGGGCGCGGGCAGGCGCACCGCCCGCAACCCGGTCTCGCCCACGGCGGCCACCAGTTCGTCGGGCGTCTGGACAAGCACTTCCCGGCCATCCTGCAACTCGGCCAGGAGCGGACTCGCTTCGAGCGTGAGCGGCAAAACACGGCCCTGCACGTTCAGCACCTGGGCTGCCGCTTGCAGCGCCAGGTCGGCGGCGCCGGTAATGTCGGTCAAGGCGCTCAAGAAGAGGTTGCCGAAGCTGCGGCTCAACGACTCCTCGATAGCCGGCACACGATAGGCAAAGAGGCGCTCCATGATCTGTGTGGTCGCCGAGTCGGCGCCCAACGCCAGCAAACTGCTGCGCACCCCGTCGGCCGAGCGCGACACGCCGTCCGCGGTCCACTCCAGACCGTGGTGTCCGGCGTCAAAGGTCGACAGGAGAGCCGTGAGGCGGCCGGTATACCGCTTCAGCCCGCGTAACATAAGATCCGTACCGGCGCCACCACCGATTACGACGACCGCTTTTGCTGACATGCCGAATCTGCGCCTCCCTAGCCGCCCAGCCCCGACGGCATGATGCTGATTTGTCCTAACGCCAAAGAAACACGAGCACCAGGGCTAAAGCCAAGAGGGCCACATAGGTGCCCGCCCCAAACAACACCGGCGTGCCCGGCGCACGTGTGCCCGGCGCGCGCCGGGCGGTGTACCATATGGCCGCCGCCGTCAGTATCGCGAATACCAATACGGTTTGTATCATCGCCGGACTCCTGTCCCGTCCCGCCTTAGCTCAGATAGCGGTCCACCCAGCGTGGCACCCGCTGGCGCTGTTCGTTCAAAAGCACGGCTGTCACCTGGCCCGGCGGGAACGAGGCCAGCGCGTTCTTCACATCATTGCGCCGCGTGACAGCCGCCCGCGCCACCAGGCAAAGCTGGGGCACCAGCAGGGGGGGCAGCGTGCCCAGGCTCGGCGTCTGCACCGGCGGTAGGTCGATGATCACTGCATCGAAGTAGCTGCTCAGCGTGACGAAGAATTGCGACTCCTCCATATGCTTGAGCTGCCAGACGGCGTCGGGCACGGCCTCGCAGGTGGGCAACAGCGAGACGCCCGGCATCACCGGCAGGATCGCGTCGGCCACCGGGACTTCGCCGCGCAGCACTTCCAGCAATCCCGCCCGCGGCGCCACCCCGCACAGCGTATGCAGCGCCGGATTCTCCAGGTCGCAATCGATCAGCAACACACGCCGGCCCGTCCCCAGTTGCGCGGCGGCGGCGGCGGCCAGGCCGAGCGCCACGGTGGAGCGGCCCGTCCCGCGGCGCGGACTCGAGATGCCGAGGACCAGCGGGCTGCCCAGCGGCAACTCGCTGTGCAACTGGGCAAATAGCGGCCGGCAGCTACTCACCACCTCGCGCGGCACCCAGCGGCCCGGCGTGGCGTCCGGCGTGCCCTTGATTTGCGCTAATAAATTCATCTGCTACGCTCCTGTCCGGGGCCGGTTAGCCGACCTGAATCGTCTCACTTTCGGTGCGGATGCCGTTGCGCTCCGCCCCGCGGGCGTTCAGCCCCTCGAAGGCCGCTGGATGCACCGGCTCCCCGGCCAGAATGCCTTCCTCGCTCAGCGGGCCGGTCGCGGGAGCCGGGGCGGCGGCCCCGGCTTTGCGGGCCACCTGGGCCGCTTTGGCGGCCGCCTTGCGCCGCTCCGCCAGCGGGCGCAGGTAGGGCACGGCTCCGACGAGAATATCGGGCGCGGTCCCGTCATCTTCCACCGCCACAACATTGCGCACGTCGTTCAGCGTATGCAGCCCTGGGTCGAGCCAGGTCACCACCAGCGTCAGCCCCAGGATGGTGAACAGCCCCATCGCCAGCGCCAGCCCGCCGTTCACGACGATATTCTTCTTGAAGGTCTCCGACGACGTGGGATCGCCCGGCTGGTCGGTCACATGGAAGAGATCGTCGCTGGCCTGGCTGGCCGCCTGCGACTGGAGCGTCATCCCATCGATTTTCTGCACGATGTCGTCATAGCGCGAGCGGTCGGCCTCATATTGCTGCTGGAGTTCCAGCAGACCCGGATTGGGCGGGGCGCCCGCCGCGCCCGCCGAGGGGTCGTTACGCAGAAACTTCGCCAGCGCGTCACGCGACTTTTCCATCTGCGTCTGATACTCGTCGCGTTGGGCCGTGTACAGTTGCAGAGCCGTGGTCGATTGGCGCAACTGGGTCTCGTTGAGCCGCTTGGTGAACAGCGTGATCACCTGGGTGACGATGGCCTTGCAATAGTCGGGCTTGCGGTTCGTGTAGCTGATCTTCACCAGGTGGTCGCCCAGCGCGGTGACGCTCACATTGCGCTGAATATCGGCGACGACCGTCCCGGCCACCTCGTCGTTCGGCAGGGGAATCCGGGCGCCCCGTGCGACATCCAGGCTGAACTGTTGCGTGCGTAACAACTCTTGCAACACATTCATCTGGTTCACCGCCGGGCTGACATAGCTGTTCCAGTTGCTGTTCACGCTGAGGTAGATGGGCTGCTCCACCCAAACCGTAGCCGACGAGCTGTATCCCTGCTTGGCGAAAAAGAGGGCGCCAAAGGCCACCCCCGTTACCAGCAGCGCCGCGGCCAACAAGCGCCATTTCAGCCGTAAGGCCGATTCGATGTAGCGTCTCACATCCGTTCCCCCGTTCTATGCCGCCGGTTCGGCAGGCGCAAGGCGCGCCGGTCTCCACAACCTGGCTTAAGTCTATCAGGGCGGGCTTGCGGGTGTCTGAATAGCTGTGACGGGGATCATTACAGCTTTGACATGCCCCATCCGGAAGCAGGCACTTTATACATCTCAAACTCCGCGTTTATTCTTACAGATTATTAATCAAAGGATCGCCGCGATCACCATGCGCCGGCCATGGCGCAGGGCGGGGCCCTGTCTTGCTCTACCGGCCCAGCCGGGCGGCTGATGTCCCGGCCCAGCCGGTTCCGCGAAGTATACGTTTACTAGGGCCAAACACGCATTGTCTCCCGGCGCACCAGGTGGCGGGACCGGGGTCTGCCGTCCGGTCGGGTGCCCTGCGCCGGGCCGGGCCGGTTCAGCTATTTGTAAGCATTGCCCGGTATGGTATAATGGTTGGGAATTCCTCTTTACAGCAGGGTGCGCTACTCGCCCGCCATGGTGGAAAACCCACGAATGCCGACAGCGTAGCGGCGCGCTCTATAAGGAAGGCCCGTAGGCGCCTCACCCGGCACCAGCCCAACGCCCAAAGCGGCTCGCGCCCAACCAGCCCGGTGGAACAAGGAAATTAAGTATGGCCCAAACAGAGTCCGGCAGCGCCCTGGCGGCGCCGAACACCACGAATTCCCCCGTCGACGCGCGCAACCCCGGTGCCGTGCCCAATCCGCCCACCGGCCGCCCGCGCACGCTGGGGGAGCATCCCTGGTTCGACATCCCCACCCGCCTGGTGATCCTGCTCCTGGGCATTATGCATGTGCGCGCCGGCCTGGGTTCACCCGCGCTGGCGGTCCTGCTGCCGGTGGTGGCAATCTATGCGGGGGTGCTGCTGATCCGGCTCCTGGCTGTGCTGCCCACCGGGACGCGCATGCGCGCGCGTATGCGCGTCCCCAACGCCCTGGTATCCGGCGAAACAGCCGGCGGGTTCCAGTTCCCGCTCGACGCCGCGTTCATTCTCGGCGTCACGGTGGCCGGTGTGCATGGCGGCAGCCTGTCGGTGCCGTTCATGGTCATTCTGGCCGGGACGCGCTTCTTTGCCTGGAACCCCGGCCGGCCCACCTGGCGGCTGCTGGTGCCCTTCACACTGCCCATCCTGGTCTTCGCCGGGCGCGCTTACGATACCCTCAGCGATTCGATGACCGTCGCCGCGCTGGTCCGCGAGACGATGCTGACCGAGTGCCTGCTGTTCATGGTCTACCTGGGCACGCGACAGATGAACCAGGGCTTCACCGCCGTGGCCGAACTAGCTACCGCGGTCGCCGAGCGCGATCAGCGCCTGGACGAGGCCGAGCACCGCGCCGAGAAGGACGCGCGCCGCCTGGCCGAGCAGGTGTTATACCTCACGGTGTTGCAGAACGGCATCGCTGCGATTAACTCGGCTATGGCGCTGGACGATCTGCTACAAATGATCGTCACCAACGCCATCCGCGTGCTGAAGGCCGAGCAAAGCTCCATCGGGCTGATCGACGAAGCGACCGCGGAACTGGTCATCCAGGCGGCGACAGGCGTCAAGGCGAGTACGCTGCGCCGCCAGCGCTTCCGCCCCGGCTTCGGCGTGGCCGGCTGGGTCGTGCAGCACGGCGAACCCCTGCTGGTCGGCGATGTGCTGCTGGATCCGCGCTACGTGCATCCCTACGCCGAGGATGGCGCCGACGCCAACAGCCGGCCCAGCGGGCCAACGACGCGGACGATTCTCTGCGTGCCGCTGATGGTCGAGCACCACGTCATCGGCGTGCTGAGCGCCACCCATTCGCAGCCCAATGCGCTCACCCAGGATGACGAGCGCTGGTTGATCAGCTTCGCTGAGCAGGCGGCCCTGGCCGTCTACCGGACC
>JAICKM010000936.1 GCA_025927935.1 Chloroflexia bacterium
CTCAAGGAGTATATCGCCCGCGGCACCTATATTTATCCGCCCGAACCGTCCCTGCGCATCGTCACCGACCTGATGGCCTATTGCGCCGCGCATGTGCCCAAATGGAACACGATCTCGATCAGCGGCTACCATATCCGTGAGGCCGGGTCCACCGCTGTGCAGGAGGTCGCCTTCACCATCGCCAATGCCATCGCCTATGTCGAGGCCGCGCTGGCAACGGGGCTGGATATCGACACGTTCGCGCCGCGCCTGGCCTTTTTCTTCAACGCGCATAGCGACTTCCTGGAGGAGATCGCCAAGTTCCGCGCGGCGCGGCGGCTCTGGGCGCGGCTCGTCACCGAGCGCTGGCAGCCGCAAGATCCGCGCTCGGCCATGATGCGCTTCCATACGCAGACCGCCGGCTCCACGCTCACCGCCCAGCAGCCGGAGAACAACGTGGTGCGCGTGACCCTGCAAGCGCTGTCCGCCGTGCTCGGCGGCACCCAGTCGCTGCACACCAATTCGATGGACGAGGCCCTGGCCCTGCCCACCGAGCGCGCGGTGCGCACGGCGCTACGCACCCAGCAGATCATCGCCTACGAGAGCAACGTGGCCGGGACCGTCGATCCGCTGGCCGGCTCCTATTATATCGAGAGCCTGACCGACGCCATCGAGGCGGGCGCCCGCGCCTACCTGGAGCAGATCGACCGGCGCGGCGGCACCCTGGCCGCCCTGCGCGAAGGCTTCTTCCAGGACGAGATCGAGGCCAGCGCCTACCAGTGGCAGCAGCAGATCGACAGCGGTGAGCGGGTCATCGTGGGCGTCAACCGCTTCCAGAGCGCCGAAGCGCCGTTTGAAGACCTGTTGCGGGTCGATCCCGCGCTGCGCGAGGCGCAGATCGCCCGCCTGGCCGCCCTGCGCGCCGCCCGCGACGCCGCCACGGTGCGCGAACGCCTGGGCGCGCTCCAGCAGGCCGCCGCGGGCCGCGACAACCTGATGCCCTACCTGGTGCAATGCGTGGAAGACCGCTGCACCCTGGGCGAGATCTGCGACGCCCTGCGCCAGGTCTTCGGCGAGTACCAGGACCACGCCACGGGCTAGCGCGCACCGGGCCGCACCAATGGCCCGCGTCATGCTAGAAGTTAGACCAACGTTACAGGCATAGCCCTGTAGGGGCCGGTTGGCAACCGGCCCGCGCTGGGGTCAGCATCGGCTGGCTGCCAGATTACCTAAGAGGAGGACGCGCATGGCGGGCGACATCCAGAAACGCAAGAAAGACAAGAAATACATCGTCGATTCCAAGGCTCCGGACGGCCCCGGCCAGATCACCGTGCCCAATCCCGGCGAACTACCGCCCGACTGGGCCGAGAAGGGTATGCCCCGCAACAGCCTGGGCGCGTTTCCGCCGCAGGGCAACCGGGCCGGCGGTGGCGTGATCATCGACGACGGGGCACGCGTGGGCTTCATGCGCAACCTGGAGTTCAGCGCGGGCGGGCGCTCGCAACTGATCGCCACCGCCACGGCCAGCACCCAGCAGCCGCATATCAGCCCGATCACCGGCCAGGTGCAGGTCAGTTCCGCCACGGAAGCCGGCGTGAGCGCGGGCACGATGGACCAGGCCCCCGCCCAGGCGGGCGCCCAACCCCACGCAGGCCATCCCCCCGCGCAGCCCGAAATGACCATGACCGGCGACGAGAACCTGGACACCACCGCCGGTGCCGGCCCCGAACGGCGCGTGGATCGCCGCGGCGTCTAGTCCCTGGCGCGGCGAAGGCCCAGCAGTCGCATTGCCGGGCCTTGCGCTGTTTTGCGCCGGCGCGATAGGTGTTACGCGCCCTGTACAACCGTGAGGTCCAGCGCCCGATAGGGCGCCAGGGTCTCCTCGGCGACCGACCCATCGACCACGAGGTGCGTCAGGGCGGACGCGGGAGCTACGACAAAGGGCGCGACGGTGCCCAACTTCTCCGCGCCAGCCGGCGCCACCACACACGCAGCCCCTTCCATCATGGCGCGTTTGACCGCCGCTTCCTCCGGGTCAATGACGCTGACGCCGATGTCCGGATGCAGGGCCAGGATGCCCAGCACACACACATCGGCGTGCACCGCCCGCAAGGCCGCGACCGTATCCGCGCCCACCGCGACCATGGCATAGCGATACAGCGTGCCGCCGATAGTAATTACCTCGATCCCCGGATACGCGGCTAACGCGACCGCGACCGGTGGGCTGGTCGTGATCACCTTCGCCTTCAGGTCCGGCGCCAGGTGTTTAGCCACGGCGAGCGTCGTGGTGCCCCCATCGAGAATGACCACTTGCCCGGAGTGGATCAGGCCCGCTGTGGCCCGCGCAATCGATTCTTTCGCACCGGCGCCCTGCGATTGCCGCGCGCCGTAATCTTCCGTCACGGGCGCGGGACGTAGCGCGCCGCCATGCACCCGCTGCAACAGCCCCAGTTCCGCCAACGCATCCAGGTCCCGGCGTACGGTGTCGTCGGAGAC